>NZ_CEVXFV010000066.1:0-19153 GCF_982396655.1 Cellulosilyticum sp.
GTAGTATTTGTTTTTCAGAGTATAAGAACGAGTAAAGACATCCGATAGGATGTCTTTTTTGTTAAGAGCATTAAAAACGAGTTAGGAAATACTCGTAAGATAAAAAAGTTAAATTTTTTGATAAAATATGTTGACATTTACACAATCATAAGATATTATATTAAATGTTCGCAGTAAACATACTAGAACGAATAATTTATATAGTTTATAGATTCTGTCAAGAAAGGCTTAGTCGGAACTAAGTAAAAGCAATCTCTGAATATCAGAGTTTATATATATTGATGCGGGTGTAGTTCAATGGTAGAACTTCAGCCTTCCAAGCTGACTACGTGGGTTCGATTCCCATCACCCGCTCTCTTGAAAAAATTTATTTTTAAAGAGATGATTTGAAAATTTTATTCAAATCATCTCTTTTTTATTGTATGCTTTAGCTATCAAAATCACTAGCTTTGCTGGCGAGAATAAGATACCTTTAATATGAAAAAATAAGTAAAGTAGCTGTAGAGTTTATGAAAGTGCAGGCAATTAAAATGTGCCAATTTGGAGAAAGATATTAACCATTATTACAGGCCTAATTCTTTGAAATAAATGCCAAATATTCAGTAAATAATTTACAATTAATGGATTGCCCCCTATAATATAAGAAAGAAAGTTAAATTAGTAGGCTTAGATAAATAATCATCAAGGGGGAATAAAGATGAGATATAATCCGGAAAATACAAAAGAGTATTATAACAGGGCAGCAGAAAAGGAATGGGAACGATTAACTAAAAATAGAATGGGTGAATTAATATATAATGTGCATTTAGATATTTTAAGAAGATATATTACAAATACAGACTATGTCATTGAACTGGGTGCAGGTGGCGGTAGGTATACAAAAGATCTTGTTAAGATGGCAGGTATGTTGGTGACATCAGATTTATCACCTGTACAAGTAAAGGTAAATAAAAATAAGATGAGAGCTTTGAAGTTGGAAACGGAAATAGAGGATTTTAAGCAGTTAGATATTGCCCAGATGCCTCAGCTTCAAGATAAGGCATATGATGTTGTAGTATGCATCGGTGGGGCATTGAATTATTTATTTGAGAGAGAAGAAGATGCAATTAATGAGATGCTTAGGATTTTAAAACCAGGAGGGAAATTGATTTTAGGGGTAATGTCTAAGATTGGTTCATTAATGTATTATATGGAAGGAATGGCACAGGAAAAAGAAAAATTCGGTATCGAAGCAACAAGATGGCTTTTTGAGACAGGTATACAAGATGAAGAGCATTATCCTGTACCTAGTAAACACTATGTACATATGATGACCAGTAGTCAGGTAGATGCGCTATTAGTTGATAAGAATGTAAAGATATTGGAGAAGAGTTCTGCTGGATTATTTAGTCATGCTAAGGAGGAGATTTTGGGAGAAATTAAGTATGACAAAGAATTGTGGGATTGCATATTGAAGAATGAAATACTATTTACTAAGAATCCTGGTACGTTAGATTGTGGAATTAATATGATTTATGTGATACAAAAAATGTAGCAGAGAAACAAGTTAAAACCTTGAAATATACATGTAGGCAAATTATTTTCCCTCAATGATTTCACATTACTCAAAACGATGAATAACTAAAATTTGTAAATGTGAAATCTATATAGAGAAACCAACTAAAGCCTTGGAATATATATGTACGTAAATTGTTTTCTTTCAATGATTTCATAGGACTAAAAATCATGAATAACTAAAATTTATAGATGTGAAATCTATATAGAGAAAAAAACTAAAACCTTGAAATATACATGTAGGTAAATTATTTTTCCTCAATGATTTCACAGGACTAAAAATCATGAATAACTAATATTTGTAAATGTGAAATCTATAGTAGTAAAAATAGATTAAATTTATTAAAAAAGTTAAAATTAGTGTTGAATTTTTCGGTTATTAGGAGTAAAATAATTTATGTTCAACACTATATTGAGCTATCGCCAAGCGGTAAGGCACTGGACTCTGACTCCAGCACTTCGTAGGTTCGAATCCTACTAGCTCAGTTACATTAGAAATAGTATTTATAGAGATCTCTTATGAGAGTTTAGTTAGTAGTTTAAATAGCTATTAGTATAACTTTTGTAAGAGATTTTTTTTGTCAATTTAAATATTAAGGGGCAATTAGATATGAAGAAAAATAGGTGGCGAGCTAATGTTATAGAAGAGAAGTATTTATTTCGATTAATAGTAGGCATGAGTTTGATGGCAATACTTATTGTGGTGGTCTTTGAGTTTATATTTATAAGATTAGAGATAAGTGGTGTTACTGCCCGGGAGGGTGAAAAGGAAAAGGTCTATGAGAAACATTATGCCTTAATTGTGGATGAGTTAAATGATCCTTTTTGGCAAAGTGTATATGAAGCAGCTAGGGAAGAAGGGAAGCAGGAGAATATCTATGTGGAATATTTAGGGAAAGAATTAGCAGAGGATTATACGGTTAATGAACGTTTAAAAATAGCAATTGCTTCTAAGGTAGATGGGGTATTAGTAGTACCGGAAGATGAGGGGACGGAGGTACTTTTAGAGGAGGCTATGAAGCAGGGGATTGGTGTGGTAACGATGCTAAATGACAGCGTGAAGGGAAATAGGAATAGTTTTATAGGTGTGAACAGCTCAAGTTTAGGTAGTGTATATGGGCAAGAAATTACTAGATTCATAGCAGACAATGCAGGAAGTGAAGGAATACAGAAAAAGACTAAGCGAATTATGATTCTAATGGATGATAATATGGCGAGTACGAACCAGAATATGATTTGTTTGGGGATTAAAGAGGCTTTGAAGGCAGAAGATGTTGTGATAGAAATGAAGGTCATAGATTCAAAATATAAGTTTAGTGCAGAGGAAACAATACGTAACATTATTTTGAGGGGTAATGAGAAGCCAGATATTATAGTATGTTTGTCTGCTGTAGATACATTATGTGCCTATCAGGCATTGGTGGATTATAACAAGGTAGGAGAAATAAATATTATTGGTTATTATGAGGCACAAGGTATTTTAGAAGGGATTTCTAAACAAGTTATTTATTCTACAGTTTCTATAGATTCTTTGGAAATGGGGAGAAAAGGTGTACAGGCTCTTGAAGAGTATGAAAATACAGGACGTGTTAATGCTTATTTTACAGTGGAGACCAGAATCATTAATAAGGACAATGTAGGCAGTTATTTAATGAAAAAGGATGAGTAGGTGAGTGGAGAAGATATGTATATCTTAAAGAAGAAAACTATGGAGCAGAAGTTAATTTTTGTTTTTATGTATACATCAATTATTGTGTTAGGGGGACATGTTGTCACATATATTAATATTAATCATACCATTAGTAAATTTGATTCGGTATATGCTAGCAATTTAAAGTTAACTAAGCTATCGGAGTCGTTAGAAAATGTACAGGAGAACATGTATGAATACTTAAGCATTAAGAGTTCAGAGTCATTAGAGGCCTATTATGTAAGTGTACAAGATGTGGAAACGGCTATGAAGGAGTTGAATGATAAGATATATGATAATAGCAGTTTACTTATGGAAAAGAATATAAAAAATATGACAGGGGGATATTTAGAGGCTACGGCAGAAGCAGTGCAGGCAAAGCGCGGGAGGAATATTAAAAAGTACAATGAGAATTATAATAAGGCTAATAATATTTATGAGTTTATTAATACATATATCAATAGTTTGAATGATAATCAGTTTAAAAGAAATTCTAATGAATACCTAGCACTTAGGAAGATGCTGAAGCATGTGGAAATGGTAAGTACGTTAACCTTGGTGAGTATTATATTATTTAATACATTTATTATTACGTTGTTTACAAAACGTATTACAGCACCTTTGATGAGACTGTCTAAGTCAGCTAATGAGATTGCTATGGGAAATTTAGAGAGTGAGCTAGTAGAAATTAAAACGGATGATGAGATAGAAATTTTGTCTAAAGCATTTAATAAGATGGTTATAAGTATCAGAAAGTATATTGAGAAGCTTAAGCAGACAATGGCAGAAGCAGCCCAGATGAAAGAAAAAGAGCTTATAATGGAAAATCGTTTAAAAGATGCCCAACTTAAATATTTACAAGCACAGATTAATCCTCATTTTTTGTTTAATTCATTAAATGCAGGGATGCAGCTAGCTATGATAGAAGATGCGGAGCAGACATCTATCTTTATTGAAAATATGGCAGAGTTCTTTAGATATAATATTACTAAGATTAATCAAGAGACTACTTTAAAAGAAGAGATTAAATTAGTAGATCATTATATTTATATATTAAATGTGAGGTTTTTGGGAGAGATAAATTATAGGAAAGAGATTGATGACGCACTGATTCATATTAAAGTCCCGAGCATGATTTTACAACCTATTGTAGAGAATGTATATAAATATGGCGTAAGGGATATAGAGTGGGAAGGAAAGACTATTTTATCTGTATATAGACAAGCGGATAGGGCATGCATTTGTATAGAAGATAATGGGAGAGGGATGAGCAAGGAAAAAATAGCAGAGATAATGCAGGGAAAAAGAATCACACATGATAAAGAAGAAAATAAGGAGTCTAATAATATAGGCCTAGCAAATGTAATGGAGAGACTAAGATTATATTATGATATAGAAGACGTCCTAAATATAGAAAGTGAGGGGGTAAATAAAGGGACGAAGGTGATTATAAGTATTCCTATAAAAGAAGAGCTGGTATCAATTAGCAGATGACAAGTGGGTATATATGTATGAGAGAAGGTAGTGAAGTGATTGTATATAGATGCCTTAGAGGGGGAATGTGAATATGTATAAAGTCATGTTAGCAGATGATGAAGGACTTGTTTTAGAATCATTAAAGATGATTATTAAAAAGCATTTTAAAGATACTTGTATGATTGAGACAGCTAAGACGGGCAGGAGTGTTATTGAACTGGCAGAATGCTTCAGGCCAGACATTGCAATTATGGATATTCAGATGCCTGGAATTAATGGAATGGATGCTATAGAGGAGATTAAGAAGTTTAGCAATAATACAATTTTTATTGTAGTCTCTGCATTTGATAAATTTGATTATGCGAAAAGAGCCATTGATTTAAACGTTTTAGAATTTGTAACCAAGCCATTTAATGCGGGTAAGATTGTGAAGGTATTAGAGAAAGCAATACAGTTTATTGATGAGAAAAAATATAAAAGGGAAATGGAATTAAAAAATAGAGAGAAGTTAGAGACGGTTGTGCCAATTATAGAAAGTAGTATGATTTATACTATTTTATTTCAGGAAGATTATAGGGAAATTACTTATAATGTAAAGCAATTACTGGATATTAAACAGGATTATGGGTATATGATGATTATTGAATGTGGAGAAGCTATAGAGCAGCATAGTATGACAAATCCAGTGGGAATTGCTGTACGGGCACAGAAATTTTATCAAGTATTAAGAGAGATTATAAAGGAATTTTTTGAGTGTGTGGTAGGCCCTATAATGACGAATCGTATCGTGGTATTTGTGCCATGCGAGGTACCTGAAGAAGAGTATAGTGAGCGTATTAGAAATATAGAGATGACAAGAGATATGATACATAAGTTGAAGAATCGAATAGATGTGGTATTTCGAGTAGGAATAGGAGCAGTTAAACCAATAGAAGATATTTTAGAGTCATATAAGGAGGCGATAAGGGCACTTCATGAAAGTAAAAGAACAGTTACACATATCAAGGATTTGATAGGAATGAAGCAGGAGACACAGGCTTACCCTATAGAGGTAGAAAAATCTATGTTAAAAAATCTTAAGAAGCATAATACCTCTGCAATGGTAAGTGAGGCAAATGTTCTTTGTGATTGGATTATGGAGCGATATAAAAACAATGAACAGCAGATAAAGAATAAGCTTTTAGAAATCATTATCGTTGCTAAAAGAGAGGTTATGGCATGTGATGTAGGGGTCAATTGGGAAAATAATATGGCATGGAAAGAAAATATGGAATGGAAAGAAAATATGGAATGGAAAGAAAATACAAGCAGTATAAAGGGGGAAGCAGAAGAAAATCAAGTAAGATTACTTAATGTAGGACAAGCATTAAGAAGAGATTTTGTACAGATGCTCTCTAGTCTAAGTGAGCAGATGGCCTTACAGAAGGAAGATGAATGCAGCCAGATTATTAGAGATGCAAAGGCCTATATTGAAAATCATGTATATAAGGATATTTCGTTAGATTTGGTGGCAAAGGAAGTGAATATCAGTCCTTATTATTTCAGTAAGATATTTAAAGAAGAAATAGGTGAAAATTTTATAGATTATATTACGAATATACGGATAGAAAGGGCTAAAAAACTTCTGAGGGATAAGACATTGAGTATAAAAGAGATTTGTATGGAAGTAGGGTACAAGGATCCTAATTATTTTAGTCGCTTGTTTAAAAAAAGTGTAGGTTTTACACCGACGGAGTACAGAGAGGAGGCATAAAATGTGAGGAAGATAAGAGAAAAACTTATAGTAATCCTTATTTTATGCTTGGTGATGTTAACAGGATGTACGGATAAGGATGGGAAAGAGGTACTTAAGGAAGAAGAAAGTAAAATAAAGATTGGGTTGAGCTTTGATTCCTTGGTCATAGAGAGATGGTATAGAGAGCAAGATGCTTTTGTAGCGCAGGCAACGGAGTTAGGGGCTCAGGTATATGTACAGAATGCGAATGGAGAAGTCGCAAAGCAAATCGAACAAATTCAGTATTTTATAAAGAATGATATGGATGCCATTGTGGTTATAGCGATAGATGGTGATGCCTTGACGCCAGTTATATCAAAGGCTAAGGAAGCTGGAATTAAGGTGATAGCTTATGACCGCTTAATTAATAATGCGAATGCTGATTTATACATATCCTTTGATAATGCAGAGATAGGCCAATTGCTTACAAATGAATTGCTGGAAAATACAAAGGAGAATGGAAATGTCATTGCTATATTTGGACCATATACAGATAATAATGCGAAGATTATTGAGACAGAGTTTAATAAACTGGTAGCAGATAAAAAGATTAATATTGTAAAGCGGGTATATGCAAAGAACTGGAAGTCAGAAGAAGCATTTTATGCAGTTTCAAGCTGGATTAATCAGGGGAATGAGGTAGATACGGTTTTTTGTGGCAATGATGACTTAGCTGGAGAAGCAATCAGAGCATTAGCAGAAAAGAGAATGGCAGGTAAAGTTTGTGTCATAGGGCAGGATGGGGATTTGTCAGCATGTCAGCGTGTAGTAGAAGGCACACAGGAGATGACGATTTATAAAGATGTAATCAAGATGGCAAAGTTAGCTGCGCAGTATGCGGTAGATTTGGTAAATCATAAGGAAATAGAGGGAATGGAGACAATCAATGATGGAAGCTATGAGATACCGTGCTACTTATTAAACCCCATAAAGGTTACTAAAGAAAATATGGATGAAGTAATTATAAAAAGTGGGTTCCATCAAAGAGAAGAGGTCTATTTAAATATAATGGAGAATCAAGAATAATAAGTAGGATAGCACTAGCATTTTATTATATTAAAAAAATGCTAGTGCTATTTTTTAGTTAAGGAAGAATATAAAAAAGTACAGTAAGTCGCAAACAACTCCTATTGAGAGGAGGCTATACTTAGATTATAAAAAATAGTGATTTTTCAAATAGGGGGAATGAGGATGAAAAAAGGTTTAAGAAAATGGTTGGGATTAGGTATTTCTGCTTTAATGGCACTTTCAGTCGCAGGATGTGGTTCAGGAACCGCGACAACAGGAGCAGCAGCAGACAATTCAGGAAATAAGGAAGGTGTTAAGAAAATCGGTGTTGCAATGCCTACTAAAGATTTACAACGTTGGGTACAGGACGGAGAAAACATGCAGAAAGAATTAGTGGCTGCTGGATATGAAGTAGATTTACAGTATGCTAATAATGATATTTCTACGCAAGTGTCACAAATCGAAAATATGATTTCAAATAGTTGCGATATCCTTGTTATTGCATCTATTGATGGAACAGCTCTTGGAACTGCCCTTAGTGGTGCAAAGGATGCGGGAATCCCTGTCATTGCATATGACCGCTTAATTATGCAAAGTGATGCAGTATCTTATTATGCAACATTTGATAATGAATTGGTGGGTACATTGCAAGGTCAGTATATAGAAGATGCCTTAGATCTTAAAAATGCAGCAGGGCCATTTAATATTGAATTATTTACAGGTTCTTCAGATGATAACAACTGTAACTTCTTCTTCGGTGGTGCAATGAAAGTACTTCAGCCATATATTGATGAAGGTAAACTTGTCGTTAAATCAGGTTCAACAACTCTAGCTGAATGTGCAACACCTAACTGGTCAACAGAAGAAGCTCAAAAACGTATGGAAAATATCATTTCAGCCTACTATTCAGATGGTACAAAATTAGATGCAGTACTTTCTTCAAATGACTCAGTAGCCAATGGTATCACTAATGCCCTTGTAGCATCTTATAATGGTGAATTTCCAATTTTAACAGGTCAAGATTGCGACATTACATCTGTTAAAAATATCATTGCACACAAACAATCAATGTCTATCTTCAAGGATACACGTACACTTGCAGCACAAGTTGTAAAAATGGTAACAGCCATTATAAATGGTGAAGAAGTACCTGTAAATGACACAGAAACTTATGACAATGGTACAGGTGTTATTCCTTCTTACTTATGTGAGCCAGTATTTGCAGATATTGATAATTACAAAGCGTTATTAATAGATTCAGGATACTATACAGAAGCTCAATTACAGTAATAGACTAAGCGGTTTAAGTTAGACTTATTTAATTTAAGATTTACACAGAGGGTGTTACAAAATAAAAATTTTGTAGGACCCTCTCAATATAGGAGGGATTCATTTGGCAAAAGTCATTTTAGAGATGAAGCGCATTACCAAGACATTCCCTGGGGTAAAGGCACTAGATAACGTTAATTTAAAGGTAGAAGCGGGTGAAATCCATGCATTAGTAGGTGAAAATGGTGCAGGTAAATCTACTTTAATGAACGTACTAAGTGGTATATATACATATGGAAGCTATGAGGGTGACATCATTTTTGAAGGAGAGGTTTGCAAATTCAAAACGATTAATGATAGTGAAAACAAAGGTATTGTCATTATCCATCAGGAGCTTGCATTGGTACCTTATATGACCATCGGGGAAAATATGTTTTTAGGAAATGAGCAAGGCAAAAAATTTGCAGTAGATTGGCAAGAAACCTATGCGAAGGCAGATGAATTATTAAAGGTTGTTGGCTTGCAGGAGTCTTCAAGGACACTAATCAAAGATATAGGTGTGGGTAAACAGCAACTTGTAGAGATTGCAAAGGCATTAGCTAAGAAAGTAAAACTACTTATATTAGATGAACCTACAGCATCACTCAATGAGTCAGATTCTCAGGTGCTATTGGATTTGCTGTTGCAGTTTAAAAAAGAAGGCATGACATCTATCATTATTTCTCATAAATTAAATGAGATTGCTTATGTAGCAGATAAAATTACCGTTATTAGGGATGGTTCAACCATAGAGACATTAGATAAGAAGAAGGATGATATTAGCGAAGAGCGTATTATTAAGGGTATGGTCGGTCGCGATTTAAGTAACCGATTTCCAAAGCGTACAACTACGCCGAGTAAGGAAATTAGTTTAGAAGTAAAAGACTGGACAGTATATCATCCTATTTATACAGAGCGCAAAGTAGTAGATCATGTGAGCTTAAAGGTAAGAAAAGGCGAGGTAGTAGGCATCTCAGGTCTTATGGGGGCTGGTAGAACAGAACTTGCTATGAGTCTATTTGGTAGAAGTTATGGTAGTAATATTAGTGGCAGTGTGAAAATTAATGGGGAAGAAGTACAACTTAAAAATGTAAAGCAAGCCATTGAAAAGAAATTGGCTTATGTAACAGAGGATAGAAAAGGAAATGGTTTAGTACTATCTAATCCAATCTATATGAATACGACTATGGCAAAGATGGATAAAATCAGCAAGTGGGGTGTTATTGATAAAGAAATGGAAATTAAGGTAGCCAATGACTATAGAGAAAAACTTAATACAAAATGTCCAAGTGTTTTGCAGAATGTAGGTAATTTAAGTGGTGGCAATCAGCAGAAAGTACTACTTAGTAAATGGATGTTTGCTGAACCTGATGTTTTGATATTAGATGAGCCTACGAGGGGAATTGATGTAGGTGCTAAATATGAAATTTATTGCATCATTAATGATTTAGTGGCTGCGGGTAAATCTGTTATCATGATTTCTTCTGAATTACCAGAGGTGCTGGGAATGTGCGACCGCATTTATGTTATGAATGAAGGAAAATTGGTAGGTGAATTAAGTGGCGATGAAGCTACACAAGAGAAGATTATGGCAAAAATATTGAATCAGGAAGAGAGGGATAGAAGATGGATATAAAGGAAGTATTAAAGAAAAATACAATGGTAATCGCATTGATTTTAGTAGCTCTTTTCTTTACCTGGCAAACAGGTGGGGCATTATTATCAGCACAGAACATCACCAATTTAATTGCACAAAATAGTTATGTTGTAATCTTAGCTGTTGGGATGTTACTTTGTATCTTAACTGGTGGTAACATCGACTTATCAGTAGGTTCAATTGTCTGTTTAATCGGTGCACTGGCAGGAAAGATGATAGTAGAAGTTAAGATGAATATTTTTGTAGCAATTATATTCTGCTTATTAACAGGATTACTTATAGGTGCATGGCAAGCATTCTGGATTTCCTATGTACGTATCCCACCTTTTATCGTAACACTAGCTGGTATGCTTTTATGGAGGGGGGGCGCTTTACTTGTTTTAAATGGGCTTACAATCTCACCATTCCCAGATCATTATTTAGCAATATTTAATAGTTACATAGGTGGACCAAGTTTAGCATTAATTCTAGGCATATTTATTGCCATATTATTTGTAGCCTTTAAGTTATTTGGCCGAAAGGCAAAGGCTAGAAAAGGCTATGAGCAAGAAAACCTTGGAGTAGAAATAACGAGAGTAGGCATTATAGCAGCAGTCATTATAGCATTAGGTTATAAACTTTCCTTATATAAAGGAATCCCTATGATTTTAGTGTTATTAACAGTGATTGTAGCAGTATATACCTATTATACTTCTAAAACAGTACCAGGACGTCATTACTATGCGATTGGCGGTAATGAAAAAGCAGCTAAATTAAGTGGTATCAATACAGATAAGGTTTACTTTAAGGCTTATCTGAATATGGCATTTTTATCTGCCGTAGCAGCACTTGTATGTGTGGCACGTTTTAATTCTTCAGCACCAACAGCTGGTACTAACTATGAAATGGATGCCATCGGTGCATGTTTCATCGGCGGTGCATCTGCTTATGGTGGTGTCGGAACGGTACCAGGCGTAGTAATAGGCGCTATATTTATGGGAGTACTTAACAATGGTATGTCTATTATGGGCATAGATGCGAACTGGCAGAAGGCTGTAAAAGGATTGGTACTATTGGCAGCAGTAGTATTTGATGTAATGTCTAAGAAGAAAGATAAGTAGGTATTTAGAAGTTTGTGAGTGTAGTGTACTACAAAAGGCACAGATAACATTAGATTATCTGTGCCTCTTTTATAATTACTACTTTCAGTATGACCTTTTGGGGGATAGATGTCAGCAGTATTGATTTGTTAATTGATGTCATTATTATTTATTATATATAAAAACTTAGAATCTAGTTTCAAATAATAAAAAAATGATTTTAATTGTAAAAAATGATAAAATTAAGATGTTTTCATTATATTATTTTAGGGAGGAAGTTAGATGCTAGATAACAAGAAGGAACAAGAACGTGAAGAACTTCACAGAACTATATGGAGTATTGCAAATGATTTAAGAGGTAGTGTGGATGGTTGGGACTTTAAACAATACATATTAGGAACATTATTTTATAGATATATATCAGAAAACTTTGCAGGGTATGTTAATGAATGCGAATATGATGCAGGTAATACAGAGTTTGACTATGCTAAGATGTCCGATGATGAGGCGATTCAAGCAAAGGAAGAATTAGTTCAAACAAAGGGGTATTTCATTTTACCAAGTGAGTTATTTTGCAATGTATGTGCTAAGGCTGAAAACAATGAGAATTTAAATGAAACATTAGAAACAGTATTTAAAAATATAGAGAACTCAGCACAAGGAACGGCTAGTGAAAAAGACTTTAAAGGGCTATTTGATGATATGGATGTAAATAGCAATAAACTAGGCGGAACAGTTGCTAAAAGAAATGAGAGTCTAGTTAAGCTATTGCAGGGTATTTCAGAAATGAACTTAGGAAACTACAAAGACCATACGATTGATGCGTTTGGAGATGCTTATGAATACCTTATGGGGATGTATGCTTCTAATGCTGGAAAATCAGGAGGAGAGTACTATACACCGCAAGAAGTTTCTGAACTGTTAACACGTATTACCTTAGTAGGCAAAACAGAAGTTAATAAAGTATATGACCCGGCCTGCGGTAGTGGTTCTTTACTACTGAACTTTGCTAAGATTCTAGGGAGAGATAATGTAAGGCAAGGCTTTTTTGGACAGGAGATTAATATTACAACATACAACTTATGTCGTATTAATATGTTCTTGCATGACATTGGTTACGATAAGTTTGATATTGCTCATGGAGATACCTTAATAGAGCCTATGCACGGTACAGATGAACCTTTTGAAGCGATTGTATCTAATCCGCCATATTCAATTAAGTGGGCAGGTGATGCAAACCCTCTTTTAATTAATGATGAACGTTTCTCACCAGCAGGGGTATTAGCACCAAAATCTAAAGCAGACCTTGCTTTTGTTATGCACTCCTTATCGTGGCTTGCAACAAATGGAACAGCGGCTATTGTATGCTTCCCTGGTGTCATGTATAGAGGTGGGGCAGAACAAAAAATAAGGAAGTACCTCGTTGATAACAACTACATAGATTGTATCATTCAACTTCCAGCTAATCTATTCTACGGTACAAATATTGCTACTTGTATCATGGTCTTAAAGAAGTCGAAATCAGAGAACTCAACACTCTTTATTGATGCTTCTAAAGAGTTTGTGAAGGTCACTAACAATAATAAGCTTACAAGTACCAATATTGAGAATATCTTATCTGTCTACACTAATAGAGAAGAAAGAAAATATTATTCAAAGATTGTACCTAACAAGGAAATTAGTGCTCAAGACTATAATCTTTCAGTAAGTACGTATATAGAGCAAGAAGACATACGAGAGAAGATAGACATTATAGAACTTAATAGAAAAATAGCTGAGATTATTACCAAAGAGCAAATCCTTAGAAATCAGATAGATCAAATTATTGCTGAGATTGGAGTGGAAGAATGAGTAGATTAGAGAAAATGATTAATGAGGTGTGCTCTGAGAAGGTAGAATACAAGAGGATTGATGAGATTTGTAATATAAGTCGTGGGAGGGTAATGTCTAAAGAATATATTAGGGATAATCAAGGTGATTTTCCTGTTTATTCCTCACAAACAGAAAATGATGGTAAATTAGGGATGATTTCATCATATGATTATGAAGGAGAATATATAACATGGACAACAGATGGTGCCAATGCTGGGTCTGTATTCTATCGTAAAGGTAAGTTTAATATTACAAATGTGTGTGGTCTCTTAGAATGTACACGTACAGATGTGTATACAAAATTCCTTTATTACGTGTTAAATAGTGTAGCTAAAAACTATGTTAACAAAGGAATGGGAAACCCAAAGCTCATGAGTAATGTGATGGGAAAAATATATATTCCTGTACCACCGAGCCAAATTCAATATGAAATAATTAGTATATTAGATGCTTTCACAGAATTAATAGCAGAACTAACAACAGAATTAATGGAAAGAAAACGTCAGTATGAATATTGCTTGCAGAAGTTGTTGAAGTTTAGTGATGCAAGCATAAAGTATGAAGCTATAGGCTCGTGTTGTACTATTGAGAAGGGAAAAACACCAATACAAAAAGCAGTAGCTGGATTATACCCATTAGTTACTACAACAGTAAATAGGCAAACATCCAATTCTTATCAGTTTGATTGCTCAGCTGTATGCGTACCATTAATATCTTCTAGGGGGCATGGAGTAGCGAGTATTAGCTACATATATCATCAAGAAGGGAAATTTGCATTAGGAAACATTTTATGTGCAATTATACCTAATGATCCTAATAGGATATCGGCTAAGTTTTTAAAGTATTATTTATTTTATTACAAGGATATTTTATTAGTTCCCTTAATGCGTGGAGGGGCAAATGTATCTTTGCCGATTGACGCATTAAGGAATGTAAAAGTGCCAATTCCTCCGCTTCATATACAAGAATATATTGTACGTGTTTGTGATAAATTTGAGAAATACATTTTTGATTTACTTCCAGCAGAAATAGAAGCTCGTCAAAAACAATATGAATATTACCGAGATAAGTTACTTGCCTTTAAAGAAATACCTACAGCTGAGGCATTAGTTGCAGCAACTAAGGAGGATTTTAAATGAGTACATTCAACATGATAGCATCCAGTAATGAAAGTACCGTTGTAACTGAGTACATATCAGATATTAAACGTTCAGATGCCTATCAAAGTGAAGCTGAGTTGGAAAAAGAGTTTATTCGTATGTTAACTCAGCAAGGTTATGAATATCTAACTATTCACTCTGAGCAACAATTACTAGATAATCTGCGTAAGCAAATTCAAAAACTTAATGACTATACATTCTCTGATAATGAGTGGAAACGCCTTTTTAATACTTACTTAGCCAATGCCAATGAAGGGATTGTTGAAAAGACAAGAACTATTCAAGAAGATCCAGTAAAGAACCTACAAAGGGATGATGGAACGACTAAGAATATCAAGATACTAGATAAGAAATGTATTCATAATAATTTTCTACAGGTCATCAACCAATATTCAGAGGACAAAGGAAAGCATGATACGCGATATGACGTGACATTACTAGTCAATGGGTTACCATTGGTCCATATAGAACTGAAACGTCGGGGAGTAGCAATCAGAGAGGCTTTTAATCAAATTGAACGATATCAACGAGATAGTTTCTGGGCTGGCTCAGCATTATATGAATATGTTCAGATATTTATCATTTCAAATGGAACACATACTAAATATTACTCCAATACCACAAGAAGTTCCCATATTAAAGAGAAGGGAAGTCCAAATAAGAAAGGAAAGAAGACTAGCAACAGCTTTGAGTTCACTTCTTATTGGGCTGATGCCAATAACAGGATTATTTCTGATTTAGTAGATTTTACAAAGACGTTCTTAGCAAAACATACGATACTTAATATTTTAACCAAGTACTGCGTCTTTACTTCTGAGGAATTGTTGTTGGTTATGAGACCTTATCAAATTGCAGCAACTGAACGTATTTTAAACCGCATTGAAATAGCAACAAACTACAAAAAAGTAGGAACGCTTGATGCAGGAGGATATATCTGGCATACAACAGGGAGTGGAAAGACATTAACTTCTTTTAAAACAGCTCAGCTTGCTAGTAAGCTAGAGCATATAGATAAAGTACTTTTTGTAGTAGATAGAAAAGACTTAGACTATCAAACGATGAAAGAATATGATCGATTTGAAAAAGGGGCAGCTAATAGCAATACTTCCACACGTATTCTGACGAAACAATTAGAAAATCCTAGCAGCCACATCATTATTACTACTATTCAAAAACTAGCTAAGTTTATTAGTAAAAACAAGGGGCATCAAGTGTTTGATAAGCATGTAGTTATTATTTTTGATGAATGTCATCGATCGCAATTTGGTGATATGCACACAGAAATAACGAAGAGTTTTAAGAAGTATTATTTATTTGGCTTTACAGGAACACCTATCTTTGCTGAGAATGCAACGAACAGTAAAAATTATAAACTCCGTACTACGCCTCAAGCATTTGGAGATAAGTTACACACTTATACCATTGTTGATGCAATTAATGATGGGAATGTACTGCCATTTAGAATTGACTATATTAATACTATGAAGTATAAGTCAGATGTAGATGATAAACAAGTTTCTGCTATTGATAGAGAAAAAGCCTTGCAAGATCCTAGAAGAATTACTGAGATAGTAACCTATATCTTGGAACACTTTGAACAAAAGACTAAGCGAAATAAAGAAGCCTACGGACACTCGGTATTAACAAATGTTAAAGAGGTTGCAGCGGCTAAAAGTCGAGGCAGTATTGAAGAAAAGAAGCTTCGTAAATCTATGCATGGCTTTAATTCTATTTTTGCTGTGAGTTCCATTGAAGCTGTAAAGTTGTATTATACAGAGTTCAAAAAACAGATGGCTAATGAGCCAGAAGGCCAGCGACTTCGTATAGCTACTATCTTTAGTTATAGTGCTAATGAAGAAGTAACTGAGGATTTTGTAGAAGATGAAAACTCTGAGGATACAACCGGATTAGACCAAAGTTCAAGAGACTTTTTGGATATGGCTATTGATGACTATAATCAGATGTTTAAAACCAATTATGATACATCTAGTGATAAGTTCCAAAATTATTATAAAGACGTTTCTCTTCGAATGAAAAATAGGGAAATAGATATCTTATTAGTTGTAAATATGTTTTTAACCGGATTTGATGCTACGACTCTAAATACCTTGTGGGTTGATAAGAATCTTAAGTATCATGGGTTAATTCAGGCATTTTCAAGGACTAATCGTATTTTGAATTCTGTAAAGAACTATGGGAATATTGTATGCTTTAGGAATCTAGAAGAAGAGACAAATAAAGCCATCGCTCTATTTGGGAATAAGGATGCTGAAAGTATTGTTCTTTTAAAGAGTTATGATGCTTACTATAATGGCTATGATGAGAATGGTCAACATTACAAAGGGTATACAGAGCTTATTGAGGAGTTAAACACTCAATTCCCAGTGGATCAACCAATTATAGGTGAACAAGATCAGAAGGCTTTCGTTACCCTTTACGGTTCTATTTTACGGATGAGAAATATTTTAAGTTCGTTTGATAACTTTGAGGGGCAAGGTATTTTAACAGATAGAGAATTGCAGGACTATCAAAGTCAGTATTTAGACATCTATCAGCAAATGAAAACCAAGAAGAATGAAGATAAGGAAGTTATTAATGATGATATTGTCTTTGAAATAGAACTCATTAAACAAGTGGAAATTAATATTGATTATATTCTGATGCTGGTTAAAGAGTATCAGAAGGATGGTGCTAAGAATAAGGAAGTGCTTGCTTCTATCCATAAAGCCATTGGCTCAAGCATGAGTTTACGCAGTAAAGTACAATTAATCGAAGACTTTATTCAAAGTGTAAATGCTCAATCTGATGTAGACAAAGAGTGGCAAAAATTTGTTGATGAACAAAGGGAACAAGAATTAACTAATATTATAGATGAAGAAAAGCTTAAAGTTGAAGCGACGCATAAGTTTATAGAGAATTCCTTTAGAGATGATGTACTTAAAACAACAGGAACTGATATTGATGCTATTCTACCACCAGTATCTAGATTTGGTGTTGGTAACAGAGCAGAGAAGAAAAAACGTGTTATTGAAAGGCTACAAGCCTACTTTGAAAAGTTTTGTGAGCTAGTACATATTAGATAAGAATACAGAAACAGAGCACAGATGAAATTATTTGTGCTCTGTTTCTTAGTGAAATTTGTATGAAGGGGGCTGAATAACCCGTAAGGATAAAGGGTTCAATATCCAAATGACTTAGTTTGAAAAGTATACTTAAAATAAATAAGGCACAGGTAATAAAACATTATCTGTGCCTCTTTTTATTTTTAGTATATGAACATTTTTAAACTAAAATTTATCTAGGCCTATGTAAATCTTTTTAAAAGAAGTTCCTTGACTACGTAAATCATTTCGCCTGACCTCAATTTCAGTTTTATATCGTTGTTCTTCTTCAGGGGTAAATTTTGAAAAGGTGATGATTTCTTTATCAGGAATCAAATTTCCAATACTATCTTTGACATTTATAAGTTCATAATATAAATCTTTATAATTCACAGATGGAAGTGCAGTACCACAACGATCAGGCATCATTATAAAAAAACTAAAATCTAATAAATTAGAAATATTATTTTTATCAGTATCATCTAGCTGATGAAAAGCAGCTTTTTGGATTATTAACTTTACATCATCAGTGGTTTGAGTAATGAGCTCTTGCATATCCTCTACAAACATATAATTATATTTTCTGTCTCTATGTTCTTTATTAGAACTAATTTTACATAAGATCATAGTATTATGAAATGCCATTTCATTAAGTGTAGGTGATTGGTCCCAAATATTTTGTTTTACAGCAGAAAATCTAAAGATTTCAGCAATCATACATAGTTTGGAATATAAGCTTGTTAGCTGAGACTTTAGAGTTGCTTGTGCTTTCAATTTGGACTGTTGAGCAGGGATATATTCAACCATATAATAAAAAATTAAGCTTGTTGTATAAGCGGTTGTAAAAATATCTACTAGTTTTGAACACCCTGATAAAAAAATACTTTTAGGTGCATCAAACAAAAAATGAATTACTAAGCATTTATCTAATATACCATATGGAATATTAGAGTTCTTTAGCAGCAGATAAATAGAGAGTATGAATGTTAGTGATAAAAAAGCATGTTCTTTTCCAAAGGATTTCAGGTATGAAATATTGGTGGTGAATTTTGACTTCATATGTATATTCTCCTTAAAAAAGTATTTAATTAGTAGCAGGCTTTTTTATATTATATATATCTGGCATTACAAAAGTTGTCATAATGAGTCGATTGAGGAAAAACATACTGTAGATTTATTAAATATATAAAATCGAAAAGTAAGAACTAAAATACATATTTTCAAAATGACACGTTTTATATTTATAGTAATTCCATAAAAGTACACCTTTCAGAAAGCACACCTTTGGTGTGCGCACCTGAAAGGTGCGTAAGAGAAACTCTGAAAATAAGTTCGTGTTAGAGAGCATACTTTTCATGAACAAGGTATTATTTTAATGATGTTAAAAATAAAAGTGCGTAAAAGATAATATTTTACACACTTCAGATTGTTGACAAATGAATTTTCCCAAAATAAACTCACAAATTAAGTGAGG
>NZ_CEVXFV010000067.1:0-19124 GCF_982396655.1 Cellulosilyticum sp.
TTCTCCTACCTATATTTGTATTTTTGTATTATTACCCTTACAATATATTTATCAGCTCTGCAAAGTTGAAATATATAAAGAAAGGGTTGTATATATATGTCTATCTATCAAGACCCAATTAAACTTATAAAATGCGAATTTCTTAGTTGTTGGCATGTTATTGCATGCCACTATTTTTTTTGATTTCTAAGCATATTCTCGATTTTTTTAAGTATGGCTGTTTGGTACATTAACTCTCTTGCGACATAACAATCGGGGTTAACATTTACTTGGAGCCCTTCTTCTTGCCTAGCCTTTTCTGCTGCATTTCTTATCTGTTCTTCATAGACTTTAATTGCATCATATATAGATATTTCATTATTCATGTGCTCTCTACTCCTCTGCCTTAAGTGTAATATATCTAGCTTCTGCCTTAATAGCCTCAATAAAAGCTTGTTCTAATAAGCTATAACTATTACTGAGATGCTCTGGCATTTCACTTGGAAGAATATCTTTCATTTGAAGTGCTACTTCATCTCTCTTTTTAATTAATCCTTCAATTCTTTTTCCAGCTAAGTAAACCTCAACGTTATCCTTATCCATGTTTTATTATTCCTCCACTTCAAATCTTTCAAATGCAAACTGTACTGCTGATTGTAATAACTTCCCTAAGCTAACACCTGTTTGCTCCTTCATTTCTACTAGCATTTCATATGTAGCGATATCTACCATTACGGCTCTGTAGCCTTCTGCTTTTGCTTGCTGCTTAATAGTAAATTTATCTGTCATTATCATTCTCCTTTTTCAAGCTATATTCTATTAACACTCGAGTCATTTCAATATTTCCTTTAGTAGCTGCTTCTACTCAAGGCTTTTTTACATGCTTTATAATCTATTCATCTTCTCTTTTCTAGCTACAATGGGTTGTCCAAACCGCCAAGATATATACAAGACAACTATCAAAATGAGAATATATTGTATACTCATGTTAGCCCCTTTCTAAACGCTTAATCTTATCTGAGCATTAGCGCCTTGAATCATTAACTAAAGCTCTTCACTCTGTTCCCTTCTTCTCTTCTAAATTCATTAATTAGCTGTATGAGTTCTACACTTGTTATGCTAACTTCCGCTTGTCCATCTGCTCTATTAATACTACTGGCGTGTTGTCACCAGTAGCTAATGCCCTACTCATTTGTTGATTTACTATTCTCATTCCTTTCATCTTTTGTACGTTGCTACTCCACTTTCAGCTATAGGTTGTAATATTATAGTTTATACCCTCACACCTAGCAGGTTGGTTCCTAATATTCTTTTGTATACTACTATCATATTTATTCATATGTAACACTAAATTATCTTTTTCTCTTTCTCTTTATACTTAATCCCTAAGTACTTTTCAAAAGCTTGCTTAGCTTTCTTCTCTAATTTCTCACGTTCCTCTGATGTAGCCTCTTCTATAGGTTTACCATTTAGTAAAATTATATATTTCATATCATCACCTCAATATATAATATTCAAGTCTCATTGTGTCCTATTCTGTTTTTTATTTTAGTTGACCTTTTATGTATCTTTCTTTTTATCTATCTTATTTGATTTTTGTTGTATGGTGTTTAGTCCATTTGAAATAACCATTCCATAAATAGTTCCTGCTAAATGTACGGCTTGGAATTCAGTTAATTCAAAAACACCTTTTATAATTTCTTCTATAGCATTTTGTCTATCTAGTATCATTTTAAGTACCTCCAATTTTTGTTGCCATGAGATAATCATATATCTCTAAGATTAAATTGTCAATACATGGATTTTATTTCTTGTTGCTAAGAGATTTTTTTACTGATATAATTATTTGTAAAGGAGGTTCACAATGAATAGATTAAAAGATTTAAGAAAAACTCTTTCTTTAAAGCAAGGAGAATTTGCTCAACGAATATTTACTACACAAGGGCATATATCTGATATAGAAAATGGTAGGAAAGAATTGTCAGATAGGACTATAAAACTAATATGTCTAGAGTTTGATGTAAATGAAGAATGGCTCCGCACAGGAAAAGGTGATATGTTTAAAGAAAATGATATTGATAGTTCTTTAGCTTATGCTTTTGGTAAGTTATCTGCTATAGAAAATCCAGACGTTAAAAAAGCCCTGCTTTTATTAACAGAACTCACTGATGAGCAACTTATCTATCTTGCTAATATGGTACAATCACTAAGAGGGCCTGCTAAATAGCACGCCCTCTACTTTTATTTACATATCCTAATATATAATCATGAATTAACTTCAATACCCTTTCACTTTCTATACTATCAATTAACTTCATTATTTCCTGCTTCAAATAAATCACTCCTGCCGTTTATCGAACATATGTTTGTTTTTATTTAATTATAATTAATTTGTTTTTATTAGTCAATAAAGATAATATACTATTTTATAAGGAGGGCTAACTATGAATGTTGCTTTATATATAAGAGTCTCTACAGAGGATCAACTAGAATTCTCGCCAGATGCTCAAAAAAAGTCTTTAATAGAATATGCTAAAAAGAACAACTATCAAATAGATGAACGCTATATTTTTATGGATGAAGGTATAAGTGGTACCTCTGCAAAACGCAGACCTGCTTTCATGAGAATGATTGCAACAGCCAAGGCCAAGCCAAAACCATTTGATGCTATACTTGTACATAAATTTGACCGTTTTGCTCGCTCTAGAGAAGATTCTGTCGTTTATAAATCCTTACTTAGGAAAGAATGTGGTATTAAAGTAATAAGCATCACAGAGCAATTAGAAGATGATAAGTTTTCTGTTATTCTTGAAGCTATGCTTGAAGCTATGGCAGAATATTATTCCCTAAACTTAGCTGATGAAGTAATGAAGGGGATGATTGAAAAAGCTCAACGTGGTGGATTACAATCAAGGCCAGTATTAGGCTATGATATTATGCATAATAAAAGACTTATAAATAAACAAGAAGCTGACGTTGTAAAAAAAATATATGATATGTGTATCAATGGAGAATCAACTAGTACAATAGCAAAACACCTTAATAGATTAGGTTATAGAAATAAGACTGGAAATAATTTTGATGCTAAAAGAATTAAATATATACTAGAAAATCCTGTATACATGGGTGTGAATCGTTGGAACTACTCATCTACAAAAGGTAGTAAAAAAGTTATTAAAGAGCAAAAAGATTGGGTAATTGTAGAAAATACACATGAACCCATTATAAATAAAGACATCTGGA
The DNA here is from genome assembly GCF_982396655.1 of Cellulosilyticum sp. Classification (NCBI taxonomy): domain Bacteria; kingdom Bacillati; phylum Bacillota; class Clostridia; order Lachnospirales; family Cellulosilyticaceae; genus Cellulosilyticum; species Cellulosilyticum sp. Next base: position 3,223 of record NZ_CEVXFV010000067.1, read on the forward strand.
ATAAGGCTCAAGAATCACTTAGTATGTGGCACAAAGATATAATTATAAAAAATACAGGTTATGTACATTGGCTAGGTGGCATTCTTAGATGTTATAAGTGTGGTGCTACATTAACCTATAGGACAGCTAGATTTACGAGAAAAGATGGAAGCATTCGTAATGCAGATGGTTATCAGTGTTGTAAGTACAAAGCAGGGTCATGCGATACAAGTAATTATCTATATGTCAAAAACGCTGAACAACATGTCCTTAATATATTGACTGAAACATTAACCATTGTAAATGACACGGGAACATTTGATGGATTAAATATTGAATGCATCCATCAACATGAGGATACTATGCTGTATGAAATGCAACTTGATAAGTTAAAGCATAAACTTGACCTTGCAAAGAAAGCCTATCTTAATGAAATAGATACACTTGCAGAATATAAAGAAAATAAAATAGCTATTCAGAAAGAAATGGATGAGCTAACAAACATTATTAATAATAATATTATTGATGATAAAATAGTAAGCGAATTTAAGACTAGGCTTGTAACTGTGATATCTATATTAGAAGACCCTAGCATAGATATTAATTCTAAAAACAAAGCGTTAAAATCTATACTAAAGTCAATTATATATAATAAATCTGAAGAAACTTTAGTTGCCAATTTTTATATTTAAATTCGTTGCCTTATTTAACCACTAGGTTCTCCAATAGGAGGGCACATTGCGACTGCTTCTAGGGGAGACATTTTATTTTCAGCAGGGTGACATTGGTCACAGAGTCCTGCATTAGGTCGTTGGAAAAACTTCACATCGCTATTATTGCAACAACATTTACTCATAGTTTAAACCTCCTGTATGATTCTAAAAAATGATGTGAATCATAATTTGTCGTTTCCAATACTATAATATGGAAACTAAAGTTGATTGGTGACATTTACGTATAAATTTATTTAGTTATCAATATATTTATATGAGAAGCGTTTTTTAACATAGGAGGTTTATTTTGTATGCCTTTTATATTTCATAAGGACCACACCTTTACCCTCATAGACAATCGCCCTCGTCATGGCGTATTGTGTCAGATTTGTGGGCCTAATACACCTTCAAGACCGTTTCAGCTTTATCCTGCCCCTTGTAAAGACTTTAGCGTAACTATAGATTCTTCCAATAAATTTCATATCCTCACACTTCCTAATGACACTCATTTAAACTATTTATGTTATGAAAACAATCATTGCCTCAAAAAAACACAGGTTGTTAATGCGCCCGATAATTATACCCTCTTATCACCCTCTATTTTTATCCTTAAGGATATGCTTTATATCACCTATATTTCACTAGAAAATGCTTCTTATAATCTTGTTTATCAAAATATAGATGGTTCCTTATTTACTACCCTCTTTACAACACCCTATGAACCTTGTATGCTCAAAAGTTTTGTACAAGATGACATTGTTTATATTTTTTATATTCAACATACTGATGAAAGCTACTTATTAAAGGGATTCGATATTCATCAGGGTAAAATTAAAGAAACCAATTATGTAAGTAGTTATACGCCTATTCTTGATTATAGTGTATGCATTTACAATGACGAAGTGCATATGACCTATATCACGGAAGTTCATGGTAAGTATCAGCTTATTTATTATAATGGCACCAAATGTACAGCTACTTCTCTTTGTACTACTTCTACTGCTTATTCACCTATTATATTTGCTTACCTCGATCACCTTTGGATTAATGCCTATATCAATAAAGAACTTTGTACCTTTCTTTCTATAGATAACGGCCTTAGATTTAGTATGCCCACCCCTTCTTCTATTCAGGGCAATTTTGTAAGATGCTTTTTCCATACTAGTTCCGAAAACTCCTTGCAGGCTGTCGAATGTTATGCCATTCTTAGTCCCTCGGTAAAAATTAGTACAGTCTATATGATAGACTTTGACCACATTCACCCTGATACGCATATTCCTATTGAATTAGAACTTTATCTAGAAGGCGTTAAACTCACAAATGCTATGTTGCCATCTATGGAAGCTGAAGGCCTAGAAGATTCACCGCCGGCTCCTCAAGCTCAACCTAATACGTCACCTAATCAGACCTCACGTCCCCCCACTGCCCCTAAACATCCTCATCAAGACCCTATTGATTCTGCTAAAAATGCCTTTATGCAACAAGAACTTACTGGCTTCGATATTGCTCCACGTATTTAATACTACAAGAGAATGCTGCAAAAACATTCCTATTTTTGAGTATAGAGAGGATGAGAAGAACAGCGCATTTATTATAAATAAAAGCCTACACCAAAATAACTTTGTGTAGGCTTTTATTTATAAATTATTTTTTTATTTCTTCCTCTTTTGCTATGATGCATGGTAAATATTTTTTATACACATTTTTCTTATCACGTCTATAAATCACACCTAACATAATGCCCATCCCACACAAAGCCGTTAAAACACAAAGTAATTCTCCCCACCAAACTGCCAAATAACTCTGCAGAATATATCCTAAGCCCAAGCCCACTATTAGCCCTATAAAAGGTAATCCATACATAATATAAGTTGCTTTTAGAAATGTTTTATTTTCTAGCGAAACTTCTACCCTATCTCCTACTTGACATCTTATAGCACTTATACATTTAAGGCTGCAACTTTTTTTATCTGTAAGCATCTCACAAGCATGACATTCTCCACACATATCTTGCCTTTCCATTCTTACAAAAACATATTTGTTTTCTAATTTTTCAACTGTTCCTACTGGCATAATATATCCTCCCTGTAACTGCTATTACTTTTCTTCGTATCCCCTATTAAAAAACTCTGCTTCTACAATATAAGCATCTTGAAGGTTACTTTGGCTAACTACTATATAATCACCTTTTTTCCCATACATATAGTCCTCTCTATTCCATAAACCAAAAAGCTTCACATCCTTTTCTAGCTGTCTTGCATAAATATAATGTGTTCCTTTTAAAAGGCATTTTTTCATCCTTTTTTCTAAAGTAATCACCTCATCTGTCAGGCGATTTCTAATGCTTGGGAAGTAATCTAGTGCTAAGTTGTAGCTTTCCTCCTTCATCGTACATGTGGCATCAAAAATCTCCTTATCCATTAGATGCACTCTTCCTTTATAGTCTATAATCAGGTAATCTCCTTCTTCTACCCTACATGCTATATCTCCTTGTAAACTTCTAATCATAATCAAAGTATGCGGCTTAAAAATCTCTGTTAAACTTATAGCCCCCACATATACTGGTAGCTGTTTATAACATTTCATCCCACTTGTATCTACTTCCTCTTCTACAGTATCAATTACCTCAAAGCTCTCATAATATGCTGTAAGCCTGGTTAAAAAGTATTCATCTGCATTAATGTGTTCATGTGCTTCATTAAAATATCTCTGTTTTAAGAAGCCACCTGCCTTATCGACATGCCCTCCACCTGTGCCTAAACCTAATGCAAGATACGATGCAAGCTCATTCGCTCTTACCTCTTTAATACAACTTCTAACAGAGTATTTGATACCATCTTCCATTTGATTATACACAATACATACGTTCACACTATCTACCTGCAAAGCTAGATCGCTGATAAATCCTAGTATATTAGGATCACACTCCTGAGCTCTTACGATAACAAATTTATTTACTACATTATACGAATGTCTAATAAGTGCCATTCCTGCTATCTCTAATTCTCTAAGCGATAATACCGAATTCTTAAGTTGACGGATAAGTCCCTTATCAAATTGTAAAGAATCCCTCATATCCTTATCAAGAGGATAATTAATCTCAGAGAAGCCACTACTATCTGTAAAAAGCCCATAATACAAAGCCGTCTGTAGCTCAGCTTCTTCTTGAAGCTGATATCCTTCTTTCACCAGAAGATCCCATACAATTGTAGAAGCACTCGACAAAAAGTTTCGAATATCCATACAAAAGATATTTTCACCTTGACTCACCTCCTGTTGGTGATGATCTATAATCGCTACATGATGCGCTTCTAATTTTCTAACGTTCCCTGCACCATATTGACAATCTACAGTTATAAGAAGTTCTGGGGGTTCAATGACTTCTACATATTCTAGCGGAATCTCTAATGCCTTTACAAACATTAAAATATTGGGCTTTGTGATTTGAAGGCGTCCACTGTATATAAGCCTTACCTTTTTATGATGTGCCGTAAAATATCTATACAATCCAAAGCCAGCGGCAATGCTATCTGGGTCCGGATTATCATGACACTGAATCACAATATCATGATATTTATTGAATGCTGAAAGCCTCATATATTAACCTCATTATTTTATATTTTCTACAGATAAGTCTATTTCATCACATACTTGCAAATAGCTTATTTATAGAGAAACCACGTATAACTCTAAATTATACATCCCATAAATAGGTTTCTCCAAATGATTTCACATAGTTATTCATATAGATTTCACATTTATAAATTTTAGTTATTCATGCTTTTTAGTCATGTGAAATCTATATTTTTATCTTATCACAAATATTTACGCTTTACGCAAAATATCTTCAATAAATATTTGCATATCTTCACACATGTATATATAATATACTTTATATTATCGAATTTTATATAAAATGATTTTGATTGTCGCATATAACTTCATTTAAAATTATTTTATGATTATTAGGGGGTTAGTATTGTGTCTGAACTTTTAACTTTAAATGACGTCTTAGCGGCTAAAGAACGTATCGCGTCAACATGCACTCAAACAAATTTAATCTATAGTTATGAATTAAGCCATGAGTTTAATAATGAAGTTTATCTCAAACCAGAAAACTTACAAGTAACAGGTGCCTTCAAGATTCGTGGCGCATTAAATAAAATCAAGAAATTAACAGATGAAGAAAAACGCAAAGGACTTATTGCTTCTTCTGCCGGTAACCATGCACAAGGTGTAGCTTATTCAGGTCATGCACTTGGTATTGATGTTACTATTGTAATGCCTGAGACAACACCTCTTATCAAAGTTCAGGCAACTAAAAACTGGGGTGCTCATGTTGTACTATCTGGTAAAATTTATGACGAAGCTTATAGTGAAGCAAAACGTTTAGAAGCGGAAAATGGCTATACATTTATCCATCCATTTGATGATGTAGATGTTATGGCTGGTCAAGGCACCATTGCCCTTGAAGTCTTAGAAGAATTACCAGATGCCGATGTCATTTTAGTTCCTGTCGGTGGTGGCGGCTTAATTAGTGGTATTGCTGTAGCTGCTAAGTCTATTAATCCTAATATCAAAGTGATTGGTGTAGAATCTACTGGTGCTGCTGGTATGCGTCATGCGCTTGATGTAGGTCATGTAGAACCACTTGACAAAGTAGATAGCATTGCTGATGGCGCTGCTGTTAAAGTACCAGGCGCACACACTTTTGAAATTGTTAAAAAATATGTAGATGATATCATTACAATTGATGATGAAGACTTAATTGAATCCATCTTCCTATTAGTAGAAAAACATAAAATCGTCTCAGAAGCAACAGGTGCCCTTTCTATTGCAGCACTTAAGAAATTAAATATGCAAGGTAAAAAAGTAGTCTCTGTGATTAGCGGTGGTAATATCGATGTACTTACCATGTCTTCTTTATTAAACAGAGGTCTTCATTCTCGCGGTAGACTTTTCTGCTTCTCAGTTAAATTACAAGATACACCAGGTCAACTTGTAAAAGTTGCAAATATCCTTGCTAACCTTGGTGCTAACGTTGTAAAACTCGACCATAACCAATTCAAAGCGCTTGACCGCTTACGTCATGTTGCTTTAGAAGTAACTGTTGAAACTAACGGACACGAACACATTGCAGAAATCAAACGTGCAATGGAAGCTGAAGGCTATGAATTAGAAATTATTTACTAATAAAAAAATAAGCAGGTTATAGCGCTAAACTTAGTGCTATAACCTGCTTATTTTTATTTGTTCTTATGCTCTAATAACTTCTACTTTATAACCATCTGGATCTGTTACAAAATAGTAATGTGGTTTTTCACCTGGAAGTCCTTTAAGTGGTGTTACTTCATAACCCATTTCAATATGTTTTTCTCTTGCAGCTTCTAAATCTTCTGCAGCTACTGCAATGTGGCTAAAACCATTTCCTAAATCATATGGTTTTTCTGGGTTAAAGTTATAAGTAAGCTCTAATTCATAAATACCACTTTCATCTGATAAATAAACTAATGAAAATTCATGTTCTGGGAACTCTTTTCTTCTTGTTTCTACAAGACCAAGTGCCTCTTTGTAGAATTTTAATGATTTTTCTAAGTCCATAACTCTAATACATGTGTGAAGCATTTTCATAATTAAAATCTCTCCTTGTTGTTTATTCATAATGTAATTCTAGCAGAATCATTTTTATTATATCACAGTATGTTTATTATACCACAGCATGGACTATATCATAATCCCCTATACATAAACATGCTCTATATCTCCATCTCTAACATAACAGGACAATGGTCTGACCCCATAATCTCAGTATGAATCTGTGCGTCTTTTAAACAATCCTTTAACACCTCAGAAACTAAGAAATAGTCAATACGCCATCCTGCATTCTTCTCTCTTGCTTTAAAGCGGTATGACCACCAGCTATATACACCTTCTTTATCCTTGTAAAAATATCTAAAGGTATCAATAAAACCTGCATTTAATAGTTCGCCAAATTTACCACGTTCTTCATCACTGAAGCCTGCATTTCCGCGATTCGTCTTAGGATTTTTAAGATCAATCTCATTATGTGCCACATTTAAATCCCCGCACACTACTACTGGCTTTGTCTCTTCTAATTTTTTAAGATATGCTCTAAAGGCATCCTCCCAGCTCATACGATACGCAATTCTTGCTAGCTCGCTTTGTGAATTTGGTGTATAAACTGTAATCATAAAGAATTTTTCAAACTCTAATGTAATGACACGCCCCTCTTTGTCATGCTCTTCAATCCCTAGCCCATAGCTTACTGAAAGTGGTTCCACTTTTGTAAAAATAGCTGTTCCTGAATAACCTTTTTTCTCTGCATAATTCCAATATTGATAATAGCCTGGTAAATCAAGCTCAATTTGCCCTGCCTGTAATTTACTTTCTTGTATGCAAAAAATATCTGCATCCACTTCTTTAAAGTAATCTAAAAAACCTTTTTGTACACAGGCTCTAAGCCCATTTACATTCCATGATATGAATTTCATTTCTTACTCCTTTTATTTTAGCTTAATATCTTTTTATCATACTATATTAAGCCCAAAACGCCAAATATCTAAACCTATTCTAGTAGCTTATCTCTAAATTTGAGGCTTCCTTAATGTTTCTAACGATTTCTGTAATTAAATCTATTCTTTTAAAAGGTGTAATTAAATAATATCCGTCTACATATGTTTCAATAGTTCTAGCGATTTCAGTCGATATTGTTACTGCCAGTTTGCTTGCCCTTTCTTTATCTGCTTCTTCATAAAGTGAAATAATTTCATCAGCTACATTAATCCCTGATATCTCATTGTTCATAAAACAGGCATTACGATAGCTTACAACGGGAATAATGCCGCCTAGAATCTTAGCTTCTAGCTCTTCATGTGCTCTCTTGATGTTTTCTACCGCCTGAGCTGTTAATACTGGTTGTGTCAAAAACATAGTGACACCACTTTCCACTTTCTGTTTTGCTTTACGTAGTTCACTCTCAAAATTTACAGCATTAATATTAAGTGCCCCATAAATATTAAACGGTGTCCCAAAACTCGTTTCATTTAGTTCTCTTATGTAATTAGCTAAAATCTTAGAGTTAAAGTTAAAAATTGCCTTAATCTCATCTCTTTGGGCAGTAGGAATCGGATCTCCTGTCACTACCAGGACATCTCTTACCCCCTCTATATTCAAACCTAAAAGTAGGGCCTTAGTGGCATTAATATTACGATCTCTGCATGTCATATGTGGGATAGGTGTAATCCCTAAATCTCTTTTTAACTTACAAGCTAAAAGGCTACTATCTACTCTCGCTCGCGCAATAGGACAGTCCGCTATCGTTATAGTATCCACACCTATCTCTTGTAACTTCTTAGCACTACTCATAAAAAACTCAATCTCTGTATCTATAGGCGGATCTAATTCAACAGCTATGATTTTCTTGCCTTTTCTTATTTTATCCATTAAGTCCATATTGCCTGTTTCCTTAACAAAGCTTAATGCTTTTTTATCCTCACTCTTTGCTCTCGTTACTGTCACATATTGCGGCTCACTTATACTCTGGTTTATTTCTTTTACTACTTCCGCCATCATGAGTGGTGTCGTCCCGCAGCACCCTCCTATAATTTTAGCACCCTGTTTTACAATCTCCACCATTTGTCTTGCAAAATACTGACTGTCATGACTAAAGAAGGTGCGATTATCTATTACTGTCGGATAACCTGTATTCGGCATAATCGCAATAGGCTTTTGGCTAACATCAATGCTTTCCATAAAATGTAGCAAATGCTTTGGTCCTGAAAAACAGTTAAATCCTGTAGCATCAATTACATCTGAGCTTAACATCCTTTGAATTAAACTCTTTCCATTTTGGCCCAATCTTGTAAAACCTTCTGGTGAAATAGCAAATGATACTAAAATATATGCTTCTGGTACCTTCGCTTTAATATGTTCTGCCACCTCTACAAGCCCTTCATCCGTACTAAATGTCTCAAACAAAAAGTTTTTCGCCCCTAAATCTATAAATGTATCCGCAATCTGCTTATAAGACGCTATTAGTTCTTCTTGGTCTAATAACGAAATAGGGCCTATATCTGCAAACACACTTACATCTGTATCCTTAGCTGCTTCTATTGCTAGATGATAACCTGCTTTTATGACGTCTTGTATTTTAGTGAAATCACATTCTAAGTTTACTGTATTAGCCCCAAAAGTATTGGTTTTTATAGCATTACAACCAGCTTCTATATATGCCTTATGAATCTCTAATATCTTTTCTGCATCTTCAATATTAGCAAGTTCGCATTTATTTCCAACCTTATGATAATGATTGGCATAGTATGTGCCCATTGCCCCATCAAAAATTAATAATGTACCATCGTTTCTCATGTTGTCACCCCGCCTTAAATGTTATTCTATCTATTTTCCTAAATTTTCTCTTACTTTTTTCGTTGCAGTTACTAAATGCGTTAAGCTTTGTACTGTTTCTTCCTCTCCTCTTGTTTTAAGCCCACAATCTGGATTAATCCATAACTTCTCTGGTTTTACTTCTTCAAGTAACCTTTGAATAACTTCTATAATTTCTTCCTCACTAGGAATTCTAGGTGAATGAATATCATATACACCAGGTCCTACTTGTGTTTTAAAATTATTTTTATTAAGGGCTTTAATAATAGATAAGTTCGAACGAGAAGCTTCAAATGAAATTACATCTGCATCCATCTCATCAATAGCTTTTACAATGTTTTCAAATTCACTATAACACATGTGCGTATGAATCTGTGTTGTTGCCTTAACACCACTATGAACCAATCTAAATGCCTTAATTGCCCAGTCCAAGTACTCGCTTTCCCACTCTTCCTTGCGAAGTGGTAACTTTTCTTTTAAAGCAGCCTCATCAACTTGGATCATACGGATGCCATTTGCTTCTAGTTCAAGCACTTCCTCTCTTATAGCTAGTGCAATTTGATATGCCATTTCTTTGAGCGAAATATCTTCTCTCGGAAATGACCAATTTAAAATAGTAACAGGTCCGGTAAGCATCCCTTTTACTGGTTTGTTTGTTAGACTTTGTGCATATTTGGCATATTCTACAGTAATATCGCCACTTCTTGAAATATCGCTCCATATAACAGGCGGCTTAACACAACGTGTTCCATAAGATTGCACCCAACCATTTTCTGTAAACAAATATCCCTCTAAATGTTCACCAAAATACTCTACCATATCATTTCTTTCATATTCTCCATGAACTAATACATCTAATCCAACCTGCTCTTGCAATCTAATACATTCCTGTATTTTTTCTTTAATCACCCTTTGATAGACTTCTTCCGAAATCTCTCCTTTTTTAAATTGACTACGATTATGCTTAATGACTTGGGTTTGAGGAAAAGAACCTATAGTAGTGGTCGTTAAAATAGGCAGTTTAAAAGCTTCTCTTTGTAACTGTTCACGTATCTCAAAAGCAGGCTGTCTCACAAAATCCGCTTCTCTTAACTTAGCCATTTCGTAATTTTGTTCACTTTTTCTTTCAGCAAACAGCTTCTGATTTTCTATATAATCTGCTTCTTTTTCTACCTCGCTACTTACTCCTAAGGTTTTTAAAATCTTTAATTCTAATAACTTTTCTTCAGCATAAGCAAAATGTTTCTTATAAGCTTTACTTAACTTTTGCTCATATTGCAGGCCATATGGCACATGAAGTAAGGAACAAGAAGTATTTATAACTAAATTTTCGTCACTTACATAGCGTTTTAACTCTTCTATAAGTGCTATTGATTTTTTATAATTGTTGCGCCATATATTTTTACCATTCACTATTCCAGCAAAAAGAAGTGTATCTTGTGGAAAACCATATTTTTCTACTAGCTCTAATGACTTTCTCCCCTCTATAAAATCTATACCCACGCCGTCAAATCCTAATGTAGTAATTGCTTTATAACAATCTCTTAAATCACCAAAATAAGTTTGTAATAAAACTTTTACTTTTCCCTTTTGTTTTAAAAGTATTTCATAAAAATGCCTGAAAGCCTCCTGATCTTCTTTAGTTAAATCAGTAACTAAAATTGGCTCATCTATTTGCAACCACTCTACATTTAATTCACCTAGTTCTTTAATTAATTTACTATATATATCAGCCACCTGCTCAAGACAAGTTGATAAACTTATATTACCACTATACTGCGCAAGCTTTAAAAAAGTAAATCCACCAATCACAACTGGTTTCGTCTTAATCCCCAGGCTTAGAGCTTCCTTATACTCTTTAATTAGTTTTGCACTATTTAATTTAAACGCTACTTCTTCTATACAAGGCACAATATAATGATAGTTTGTATTAAACCATTTTTTCATCGGCCTTGCTTTCACATCACCTGCTTTTCCCTGATAGCCTCTTGCCATAGCAAAATATGTCTCTATTGTATCTAAGCCTAATGCGCTATATTCAGCTGGTATAACATTTAGCATCATGGCAGTATCTAACATGCCATCATAAAAAGAAAAGTCATTACATGGTATATAATCAATATCTGCATCCTTTATAGCCTGCCACTGAATTGCTCTCAGATTTTTAGCATGTTTTTCTAAATCATCTTTTGATAACTTTCCTTTAAAATAATCCTCTATCCAAAATTTCAACTCACGTTGGGCCCCTATTCTAGGATAGCCAATGATTGCATTTTTCATTTTGCTCCTCCTTAAATTTTCCTGTCATTTTTCTACAACTTATCATAACAAGAATTTCAAACTATAGGGTAACCCTTAAAAACTATCACTTGTTATAGTTTTTAACTATAACATTTTGTACACTTCACAGCTTGCTCTAACATGGTAATATAAGTTTGAGCCAGCTTGCTAAGCCCCATATTCTTATGCGCAATCCATCCTACCTCTATATGTTCTTCTACTTTTAAAGGAACTGCAATAATATTTTCGCCGTTTAATTCCTTACTAATGATGCCAGTAGAAATCGTATAGCCATTTAAACCAATTAATAAGTTAAAGAGTGTTGCCCTGTCACTTACACGAATGGTTTTCTTATGTGATAAGGTACTTAAAATTTCCTCAGAAAAATAAAAAGAATTATATTCTCCTTGTTCAAAACAAAGACATGGAAAATCTTCTAACGCCTCTAATGTCACATATTTTTGCTTTGCTAAAGGATTGGTCGTACTAATAAATACATGAGGCTGCGCTACAAATAACGATGTAAACTTAAGTCCACTCTCTTTTAAAAATTTATTTAATACCTTTTCATTAAAGTCATTTAAATACAAAATCCCAATTTCACTTCTTAAATTTTTTACATCATCTATTATTTCATATGTACGTGTTTCTCTTAGATTAAATTCATATTCTTCTCTATCATACTGCTTAATAAGGTCTACAAAGGCATTTACTGCAAAAGCATAATGCTGCGTAGATACTGAAAAATGGCTTTTGGCTGGTTTCACATTTAAATAGCGTCTTTCTAAAAGCTCAGCTTGTTCCACTACCTGCCTTGCATAACCTAAGAATTCACTGCCAGCCATAGTGACACTAATTCCTCTATTGGTGCGTTCAAAAATAATTTGATTAATTTCTGTTTCTAACTCTTTAATAGCCGCTGATAAACTAGGCTGTGTAATAAACAACTTCTTAGCCGCTATATTAATAGAGCCCCATCTAGCCACTTCGATGGCATATTTTAATTGCTGTAATGTCATACTACCTCCTCATTTTAGTTTAAATTTTATGTTTATTATATCAAATTTTATATTTCATTGCTCAAATTTTATATAGAGTATAAAATCATCCCTTTTTACAAACACTATACTTTGTTTACCACAATATATCATCGTGGTCATTATGACCTCTTAAAGGAGACAATATTATGAGTAAAATACTAGAAACACTCAAAGAAGACATCAAAGGCATGGAAGCTCATCATGAGCAAAAAAAGGAAGAACGTCACGAACGTCATGAAGAAAAAATTCTAGAACATGAACTTAAACATCAAATGAAACATGAAGAACATGAAAAAGTAAAAGAAGGTTATCATGTCATTCACGAAGAACATAAAGCCGCACATGCTGCTAAACATGAAGAAAAAGAACTAGAGAAAGAACTAAAATATCAAATGAAACATGAATAAGGCTAAAGTGACTCCTGCTATGTCACTAAAAAGGATCGGTTTTCTATTATGGCCGACCCTTTTTATTATCTCAATTTTACGTTACTATATATAATTTTGTCTGCAAAATAGTTAATCTCTCTATATTTTAATGCTATAATAAGAAATATATCTTTAAACCTTATAAGTAAAACTTTTGCAACCTAAAGGAGTGATTCATCATAGGCATTATTAAATTAACTCATTTAACGGAAGATGTCTTCAATCATTCTAGTGTCATACAAGGCAATTATTTCTGCAATGTAAAAGGCATGGAAAATGATACATCTTATAATGATACATTGGCACTTTTTAATCATAAATTCAAACAATTAACTGGTCGTCATCTTATATTTACCGGTTCTTTAAATAAAATTTCTGATTCAACATTAGAAAGCTTAGCAGAAAGCGAACTCTTACAGTCACCACTGCCACTTACAACTTCCATAGCTTATAATCAAGTTTTTACTGAAGCCTTAGCACTCACTCTTGATTTAGCTAAAAGAAATGCTGTACTTTCAAACGCTACTGACTTAAATGTGCTAAGGAAGGACCTTTTCTTATGGGCAAAAGCCTCTATCAGCACAATTGATTTTGGCACGAGTAGTGATATTCTAAAATGTATGTATTATGGTGATTTAACACTTTCTGAGGCATACTTTTTAATACTTCTTGCCTTTATTGGATTTGATGTGATTTATTTTAATCCATGCGGTAATACGCTCTTAGAGCATATTGACCAAGACAATATGTCTCAGACTATCATACTTGGCCCACCTAGTCCTGTCATGATTCCTTTTGAAGAACGTATTCATAACGGTGTTGTAATTGATAAAGTCACAACTTATGCCAAACAAGCTATGAACGAACTTAACAATCATCTCTATGATGACTGCGGTATTTATAGACCTTGGCAATTTGCACACGGTACTACTTCTCCTGTCATTATGGATGCCGTAATTGAAGATACATTAACTTATTGGGCAGAGCCTGCTACACTTAGACCTGGCTTCAAAACTGCGGGTGATATAGTCTATACGCCTGTGTTCTTCAATAAAATTTCTGGCGTTTATAAAGACCGCATGGCTTACTATAACCTTGTACAGAAATTAAAAGATGCCCCACTCATTGTATTTATGGAAAATCTTAACCTCTGTAGTACAGACTTTACAAGTTTTTCTTATATGCAAAGTAAGGCCATCAACTATCACAATGTCGGTACAAGTACTACTGAATTTAGTAGTCGTGATTTATTAAGCCTTAAGCCTTGTCTAAATCTGGATGATACCATTAACAGTGCGTCACTTAAAGCGCATGCTTTATTTAGTAAATGGTCTCACTTGCGTTTAGAAACCATTCAATTTTTAATAGGTAAATTAAATGAATTATTAACAGGTACTAAATCATCACTTTTTACCTTTCCATTTAGTGAAACAGAAAAGCTTACTTTAATCGCCTCTACACTTAACATGGATAAAGAAATCTTAAGCCTCATTGACCGCTATGATTTCACAACACAAATCCCAAAGCTGGTTCTTTATTTAAACGGCACGGTGCCTTGTGATATAAAAACTGCCCTTTTATTAGGCTTCCTACATACTTGTGGCTTAGATATCGTGATTTTTTCACCAAACGGCACAAGTAATATCAACTCTATGATAGCGCCTCGTTTTATTAGCGATATCAAATTAGAAGATATGGTGAATGATTTTGGAATTAAATCACCTCCTAAAAAAGGCTTTTTCAATAGATTATTTAATAAATAAAAGGAGTGTTTAAACTTATGGCAATTTCATTAGAAAGTTCAATTAAAAATGGATTAGATGTAACACAGCTTGAACAAGCGGCACAAAATCCAACACAAAATCCAACTGGAATCACACTTGGCAATCCAGCCCCTACACCACAACCAGAAATCGTTCCTATCAAGCAGGAAGATATGGTGAACTATACTCTTTCATATAAAGAAAAATTACGTCAGCTTCCAGAAGTTGAAGCTTTAACAAGCGAAATTCATATTGACAATATGGATACCATTCTTGCTTTTGGTCAAAATGCAACCCAAGGCATCTCAAAAATTTCTGACAGCCTACTTGCTACAATGAAAGAGGTCAAAGCAGAAGAAGCTGGTGAAATGATTGGGCAGCTCACAAAAGTTATGGACCGCTTTGACATTAAAGAACTTGAAGATATCAAAGAACCTAAAGGACTTCAAAAAATCTTTAATCGTGCAAAAAACTCTGTAGATGCTCTGTTCCAAAAATATGAAAATATGGGTACTGAAGTTGATAAAATCTATGTTATCTTAAAGAAATATGAAATGGATATTCAAAACTCTAATAAAGCACTTAAGTCTATGTATGATGCCAATATCACCTACTATGAGCAACTTGAAAAATACATTGTAGCTGGCGAAATGGGGCTTGAGGAAATTGACAATAAACTTATTCCTGAATTCCAAGCAAAAGCGGATGCTGGAGACCGCCTTGCTCTTACAACTGTTCAAAGCTTGCAAACAACTCGCGAAATGCTTGCACAACGTGTATATGATTTGCAAATTGCAGAAAATATTGCCTTACAAACAGTTCCTATGATCCAAGGCATCCAATATAGCAACTTCAATCTTACACGTAAAATCAACTCAGCCTTTATTATTACACTTCCAATATTTAAACAATGCTTAACACAAGCAGTTCTTCTTAAGAGACAAGAACTACAAGCTAAAAGTCTTAAAGCATTGGATGATAAAACAAATGAACTTCTTTTACGCAACGCTCAAAATATGGCAAATCAAACTACTAATATTGCACGTATGGCCGGTACAAGTTCCGTAAGCATGGATACGCTAGAACGTACATGGCAAACAATTTTACAAGGTATTGAACAAACAAAAGAAATTGAAAAAGATAATCGTATACAGCGTGAAGCCAATACGGTAAAACTTGAAAACATGAAATATGAATTACTTAAAAACAAACGTTAGATTTTACTAAAACAAATAAAATTTTACTTATTAAATTTTATATAAAAAGAGGTGTGAAAATACACCTCTTTTTATA
>NZ_CEVXFV010000068.1:0-18977 GCF_982396655.1 Cellulosilyticum sp.
TTAAAGGAATTATATATAAATGATTTAATAGATATGGATATGTACAAAAAAGATTATGATAATTTAACAACCTTATTAAATACAAAAGACGATAGTCAAGAAGAAAAAGATTTGACATGGATAAACGATTTTTTAGCATCTGGATATGCTGAATTATATACTTCTTTTACACCAGAAGAAAAAAGAATGCTATTAAGAAGTTATATCAAAGAAATTGTAGTAGATAAAGATAATAAAATGAAAATAGTCCTTATGGAATACTAGCATATTTATTATATGCGGATATTTTAACCTTTACCTACAGGTACATGAAGTCCGCATTGTGCCATCATTGTTAAAAGCCCTACTGTCTTAAGTGTTACAGTTTTCCCACCTGTATTAGGTCCTGTAATTATAATTCCTCTTGTAGCCTCCCCCATCTCAAAGTCTAAAGGAACACACTTTCCTGGGTCTAATAATGGATGTTTGCCATCTCTAATCTTTAACTTCCCTTCTGCTACGACTGGCACACTTCGCCCATTCATCTCTATTGAAAGTTTTCCTTTAGCAAAGGCAATATCTAGAACTTCCATAACTTCCATATTAATTTTTATCTCTGGAATGAAATTCTCCACTTCATTCGTTAAGCTATATAAAATCTTCCTTACTTCATTATCTTCCTCAACTTCTAAAAGCGATAGTTCTTCTTGAAGCTTACCGACAGAGGATGGTTCTATAAACACAGTATTTCCAGTACGTGATTCATCTAAAACAGTTCCTGTTACTTGGTGCTTATACTCTTTCTTGACTGCAATCACATATCGTCCACCACGCTGCAAAATATAGCCATCCGCTAAATAGGCTCGTTTGCTCTGCATAACCTTTTCTAATCTCAACTTAATATTTTCTTTCTTAGATTCAATAGTACGTCTAATATTTCTAAGTGCCGTACTCGCCTCACTATCTACTTCGTTATTTCGAATGCTCATTTCAATAAGTTCTCTTAACACTTCTAAATCTGCAAAACTTCTTCCATAGCTTGCTAGATTACATGTTAAGTATTCTGCTCTACTTAGATAACGCTTCATATTGTGGCATCCTTTGATAAATGATACGACAAGCATTAGCTCCTCAGGTTCTAACATTGTTCCAACCTGTACACGCTCTATCATCTTCTCCATAAATTGCATAGAACTTACTGGCGGAATTCCAATGCTATCAATGATTTTCCTTGCCTCTGTCGTCTCCTGCATCTTAAGCTCACAAACCTTCTCATCTAAAATCATCTCCAACTTAAGTAACTTCTCCTTAGCTTTCTGCGATACTGCAAGCTCACTAAGTCGCTCTAAAATCTGATTAAATTCCAATACTTCACCTATACTCTTCAATTCTATTCTCTCCTTTTGGCATTTACACTAACTTTTCATTTTTAGTTTTTAATTCTTTATTTAATTCTCTGCTGCTTTTTTAGCTGCAAAAAGGCCACATAGAAGCTTCTGCCTTAACTAAAGACATATTGCTTCTATGTGGCCCACCAGACTTATAATCTTATACGACTTACATTAGAATATATAAGCTCAAATATTAACTTTCCTAGTCTAAAATAAAACGACTCGCATCGTGTTACCAACTCAAGATTAGAAACTCAACATTTGAGACTCAAATCTTGAGTTTCTAATCTTGAGTCCAAATATGGAGTCTCAATATCTAAGGTTTAATACTTAAAACACAAAATTTGCGTTTCAAAATTCTAATCTTAAATGTTGCATTAGACATCATAAAGTTAAAAATTGAACTTCTTATTCTATAAAAAAGACATAGCGTATATGCTATGCCTTTTCTACATGATTATAATAATCCGTAAATGGTGTTTATTTAGCAATTTGAAAAGGCAGAAATTAATGCCGTAGATACATTTTGCTATCTGCAAACAGACCATAGCTTAACTATGATCTAAAACGCTTAAAATGACTCACTCTATAAGCGTAAGTCTCTTAAGAACTGTATCTAACTGGCCATATTTAATTAATTTTCTTTTACCTCAACAAATTGGGTTAACAAACATCATTCCACCTTTCTTATTTTAACAAGCTACCACCTATTTATATGCTATATAATTTAAAATTATAGTAGCTCCTATATTCTCTAATATATTGGATACTAATACTATTTGTGATTTAATATTAATATATTTTTATCATATATCTTTCTTTTTATACAGTCAATCCCTTTACGCAATTTATATCTTTTCCATACTTTACAGCTTATACTCAACAATTGTTTCGCGTAAGTGTCCTGCTGCTAACTTCAGTTCTTCTGAAATTTCTAGAATTGAGCGTGTAATAACAGTTTCATCTTCTGTCGTACTTGCTATCTCTTCGGTAATTGCACCATATTGTTGTGCCTGATTTGTAAGCTGCTGCGTTGTCCCATTAACATTTTCCTTATAACTTCTAATATCTTCTGCATGACTTATAAGTAATGCTATTACCTGAAGCATTTGTTGCATCGTTTCTTCTGTCTGCTTAAAGGCATCATTTACTGTTTCAACCGTTTCATTCATTTGTATATTGCTTTTTCCTAATTCACTTGTAGCTTGAGCTACATTCTTTATATCTTCTATAATACTTGTAACGATAGCCTTAATTGTATCTGTTGATTTAATGGTATCCTCAGATAACACTTTAATTTCATCTGATACGACACCGAACCCTTTTCCAGCTTCACCAGCCCTCGCTGCTTCAATTGCTGCATTTAAGGCAAGTAAATTAGTCTGTCTTGTAATTGTTTCAATTACCTCTACAACATTTCCAATCTCTTTAGAATGTTGGTCTAATACTTGCATATTTTTCTGTACTTGCTTAGAGATATATTGACTGTTTTGTACTGTCTTATCTAGTTCTTCTAATGTGTGACTGCTTTCTTCACTAGCAGTTTGTGTGGCTACGGTTAACCTATTCATATGACTGATATGCTTTATGAGCTCTTCGATTTTTTCTCCTAAGCGTTGTAACATTTCATAGCTTTCCGTCGTGCTTGTTACCTGATTATTAACACCTTCCGCTAATTCTGTAATGCTTAGATTAATTTGCTCTGTTGCTGCAGTTGATGCATCTAATTTATGATGCATATCTTCTGTTACTTCAAACATATTCTCTACAATATTATTTACTACATGTGCCTTATCTCTCAGCTTTTGTCTCATGTTCATTAAATTACTTATAATCTGACCAATTTCATCTTGACGATGGCTTAGTTCACTTCCTAAAGATAACTCTGTAAAGTCAAACTGTGTTGTCTCATCTACAATTTTATTAATCGTTTTAAATGTTCTACCTACCATTCTCTGAATACATAAGTACACAATCGTTAATTGAAGTACTGCAAGGATAATCATAATAATGATTGTCTCAATAGCATATGACTTTTGTTCAGCAGCTATTACATTGGCATCTAAATCTGCTGCAACTGTTCCTAGCATATTATGATTCTCATCAAAAATCCCCACTTCTACACTCATGATTTCGCCCCACTCTTGGGTGGTTGTAATCTCTGAAGCAATATATCCCCCTGCACTTAAATTATCATATGCATCTGTTCCCTCTTGATCTATTTTACCAAATGGACAGAAATCCTCTGAATCAACTTTCTCTGAGTCTACCACATAATATGACACCTTATTATCGTTATACGCTAATGTATATAGGAATTTAACATCTATTTCATTCTTTATTTCTTGCAAATAACGCTGTAATGCTTTATACGACTCGCTCTCCATATCCTTGGTCTCTAGTACTTCTTTAAACTGTTCTTTATTAATGCTAAGTGCGATGGTTTTTAATAACTCTTCACTTTCATGTATAAAGTTCTTAGTTACATTTTTTGATGACTTATTAATTAAAAATATTGCTCCACCAAAGTTTAGAAGCAAAATTACTATACTCGTCAGTGCTATAATTTTGCCTGCGACTGTTATCCTATTTCTCATGTATTTCCACCTTATCATAATCTCTTTTTTATTTTTCCCCTGCATTGGTGCAATTGAATTTCATTTACATTTTTTACCAACATCTAGTAGTATATAATGTCTTTTTGCTTATGTAAACATTATTTAACTATAAAAAAGGAGCCTGTATAATCTGTGATATACTCCTCCTTATGGTAGACAGTTTAAATAATAAAACTGTCTACCATAAGGGGAGCATATCACCGTGATCTCAGACTCCTTTTTTAATAAAATTATTTTAAACTGAACTCAAATATTCTTTTACTTCCTTGCTACCTATTTCATAGTCAAGATTCTCTGCACACTGTACTAAAGTTTCTATAAACTTTTCAACTTCCTGTGAATATGTATACTGCTTTAATTCTTTAATTTGTTCTTCAATAGCTTCTAAGTCAAAGTTATCGAAGCCTTCTAGTAAAGCTTGCAATACTTCCATATTCAAAGAGTGTTTTACCTTCTTATGAACTGAACGCTCAATTTTATTTAAGCTCTGTAAGTATTTATCAATACCCTCTAGTACCATATCTATTACTTCTATGCACTTATCTATTCTTCTTCTAATATAGCCTATATCCTCCGTTCTTGCTGCAAGTTCTAATTCCTCAGCAAGTTCTGCAAGTTCAAGTGCACCTATATTACGACTGCTACCTTTGATACTATGAATATTAATAATAAATAATCCCATGTCCTTATCTATAAGTTCTTTAATATCCTTACGTAACCTAGACGTTTCTTTATGATACATTGCTAAAACTTCTTTATATAGTGTAATATTGCCATTCGCTTGTTTAGCACCCACTATCGTATCTACGCCATCTATAAACATTTCCATTTCCTGTACTTGCTCTTCTATCTTTGTAGCCTTTTGAACAAGATGTTTTGGCAAATGGCGTAATAAAATACGTTCTAATCGTATGACATCTATAGGTTTTGACATATAATCGCAGAAGCCTTCTTGCATAAATAATTCTTTCGCACCTGCAACAGCATTAGCCGTTAAAGCAATGACTGAAAGGTTATATCCATACTTCTCACCATTTTCTTTAATGAGACGCATCGTATCAATCCCATCTAGATGTGGCATCATATGATCCATGAAAATCAAATCATATCGTTTTGTTTCTAATAAAGCCAAACATTCTTCACCACTACAAGCTGTATCAATATTGAACCTATGACTTGCCATAAGTCCTTCAGCTACCTTAAGGTTTACAACATTGTCATCTACAATAAGTACATTCGCATCTGGCGCCACAAAGTTAACTGTATTTTTATGTATTTCTACTGGTTTATAGCTCATTTTTTGTATTGGTTTTGAATTAATGATTTGCTGTGAAATTGAAATCGTAAATGTTGAACCTTTACCATATTCACTTTGAACAGTAATCGTTCCACCCATTAAGTCTAAAATCTGCTTACATATGCTAAGCCCCAATCCACTACCTTCAAGTGCATAATTCTTTCGCTTATCTAATCGTTCAAAGGTACTAAATAACTTATGAATCTCATCTTCTTTAATACCGATTCCTGTATCCTTAATGCTTATTTCAATATTGGCTTTACCCTTACATTTTTTCCATCTCGCACTAAAAGTAATTGTTCCACAATTAGTGTATTTTACTGCATTGTTTAATAAGTTAATTAAAACCTGTCTAATGCGTACTTCATCACCGTATAATTCGCAAGGCATACTGTTGTCTACATCTACTACAAGCTCAATAGGCCTGTCTTCTAATCTAAACTGTATCATACTTATCACATCATTAAATAATGAAGTTGGTTGATATCTTACATTTATAAGCTCCATCTTACCTGATTCAATCTTCGTTAAATCTAAAATATCATTAATAATAGCAAGTAATGATTTAGCTGCTCTATGAATGCTTTGTGTTCTATCTCGCATTTCCATATCAATGTCATCCTTTAGTATAATCTCAGACATTCCTAATATGGCATTCATAGGTGTTCTGATTTCATGAGACATAGTGGCTAAAAATTGGCTTTTGGCTACATTAGCTTTCTCTGCATCTTGTTTTGCCTGCTCTGCTTCATTTTTAGCAGCCTGAATACTTGTGACATACTCTTCTAGCAAAAGTCGTTGTCTTTGGTTTTCTAATTCTTTTTTGCTATACATCCTTGTTTGAACAAAAAATTCTATACCAACTACACTACTTACAGCTACGACGCTGATGAAACTACTAATATATCTACTTTGCTGTAACATCTGCTCCGCTATAGGTAAATGATAATATACATAACTGTAACTTACTGCAACAGCTATTACTTCTAGTGCTAACATATACAATAAGCCTCTTCCACTTATCATCATAAACGTTAAAATGATACCAAATATATAATAATATGGAATTGTACCCTCTAACCCATTAGTAAATATAAATAATGCAGGAAATCCAATTAAATTTAATAACCCACAAATCACATATGGACACTTATTACAATACTTAAAATGATTAATCTTTATAAATACAACTATACTTATTAACGCCATACATAAGCTCACCAATGAAATAGAAGAATTTCTTCCTTGTATATATGCTAATATTACATTCATTAGCGAAATAATTATGCCGCCTATCCCATAAACATTTAATCTTTTTACTTCAATACTTATATTCTCTCCAAAATATCTATCCCTGATGTCTATTAGTAACTGTCTCAATATATCCTCCTTGATTATAATCTACTAACATCATCCATCTTAATATCTATTTCAATACTCTATTTTAATATAGATTTCACATTTATAAATTTTAGTTATTCATGATTTTTAGTCATGTGAAATCATTAAGAGAAACCTATTTACCTACATGTATATTTCAAGTTTTTAGTTAGTTTCTCTATAATCTATTTTAATAAGCTGTTTTAATAATCTATTTTAATAAGCTGTCTTCTCTTATACTCTTTGATACTTCATATATCTTTTCTTCAATATTCATAAAGGCATCTATTACATCTGGGTCAAATTGTTTTCCCTTCCCACTTAAGATCAACTCGCAGGCCTTTTCATGTGGCATTGCCTCACGATAAACTCTATCGGTAATAAGCGCATCATATACATCAGCTGCCGAAACAATTCTAGCACTCAGTGGAATGTCATTTCCTTTAAGTCTATTTGGATAGCCTTCTCCATCAAAGCGCTCATGGTGACTTGCCGCAATTTCCTTTGCAATGTCTAAATACTTTTGAGAAGGCATCCTTTTCATAATTGTATTAAGGACTTCTTCACCAATAAGCGTATGCTTCTTCATTTCTTCAAATTCTTCATCTGTTAAACGGGCTGGCTTTAATAATACAATATCTCTGATTCCAATCTTTCCAATATCATGAAGTGGTGCACTACGTACTAACATTTCTATGTAATAATCACTTAATATATCTGTATATTTTCCGGCAGCCCTTAATTCATTAGCAATTAACCTTACATATTCTTTAGTACGTTCAATATGTCCACCCGTTTCATTATCACGACACTCTATCAATTCACAAAAGCTCGTAATAATACTATCTTCTAATTCCTTTACTACATACTCTAAGTGAAGCTGATAATCGAATAATTGTAAATGGGTCTCTATTCTATGTAGCATGCTTTTTTTAGCAAAAGGTTTTGTAATAAAATCTACCGCACCATATTCAAACCCCTTTGCTTCTACTTCACTCTCATTGCTAGCTGTTAAAAAGATAACTGGAATGTTGCGTGTTGCTATATTGTTCTTAAGTGCCTTAATCGTTTCAAATCCGTCCATATCTGGCATATTAATATCCAACAATATTAAATCCGGTCTATTTTTCTTACAAAATTCTAACGCCTGCATTCCAGATTTTGTTAAACTAACTTTATAATAATCCTTTAGCAAATTGCTAGCTAATTTTAAATTTGCTAGATTATCATCCACCAATAATATATGTTTCATATAATCTCCTTTTATTACATCCAAACTTCAGCGTATAAAATAAATTAATTCAAATATTCTATTACTCAGATTTTAACATTTTCTGGATTAAATTGGTACTTTTTGAATTAAATTGAGTGTTTTTTATACTAAATAAAGTGTCAGAACTGTTTTTTTATTTATATTAAAAGGAAAATGTCCCCCAAAGGATAGATATTTTTTAATCTCTATCTTTTGAGGGACGCTTTCTTTTATACTTTTACATACTTAATCGTTATTTATGACACTTACTTCTATTTTAATATCTAATTTCAGGATAATAACAAGATAATCCTAGTTTACACATTACATTTCTCTCCTCAGGTAATATCATCTTTTCTAGATACTCTTTCTCTGAGTCACATCTTTCTGCAATATTGATATTGTCTTTCATGTATTCTATGTCACGGCAAATATTTTGCCATTCATCAGATCTTCCAACAATCTTACCTGCCGTAATGCCTAACTTTACAAAGCGGTAGATGGAACATAACCCACACGCAAACTTATGAAATGACTTAGTATAAAGCGTATCATTAAGCTCTACTGCATTTTGAGTATGGAAATCTTGTTTTTGCATAAGCATTTCTATGTCTGCATTCATTAATGAACCACAAATCGAACACATTTCACTGCGATGCATTCCCAAACAGTTTGCATCTGAAAAGGCACAGCCATTACGCATCATAAAGACTTCATATTCTACCTCTGGAACAGCCTTTACAATCTGCTCGATTTCTTCTGTACTTAAATCTCTCGGTAAAATAATACGCTTCGCCCCTCTTTCTGCATAAAACTTTGCAATTTCTCTATTATATACACCGGCAATAGTACTAACTACAGAAGGGACACCTACCGCTTTTGCTAAACATACCAGCTCTATTGAGGATACAATGACACCATCTATGCCTACCTCCTTTAGCCTTTCCATATATTCTCTTAAGAATTTATACTGCTCCTCGGAATACATGCTCGAGTTAAAGGTCACATAAATTAATTTTCCCTTGGCCTTAATATCCTTTACAATTTGCAATACTTCTTCAAAAGTATGTGGGTTGGAAGCTTGCTTATATCCTGACATACGATTAATATCCGCAAATTCACCAAAGGCCTTGCGCCATGCTTCATCATGGAACCCCATATAAAACTCTCCCGCACCACAGCGAATATAATCATCCACATGTTCCACATTATTTAAAGGGACTAATGCTCTCATCTTTTCACCACCAAATCTACTGGAAAATAAATATTACGAATGCTGTCTATACCTTGTACCTCACACGCTCTATTCTCAAAGTACACTGCTCTACCTACACGTAACCATTCATGTCCATCATTGAATTTATAGCGAAAAACATTGCTATTACATTCCCCCTGGCACACCTCATTGGGCCTAAATTTCTTTTCAATCTCCTTATGAATAGAAGCAAATTCGCAAATTTGCCCCACAGTCATATAACAATAAGGCCTGTGTATCCCCACCACCAAATTTTGGGGACAGGTCTCTAAACTTACTGTTTCGCCTGGGGGACAGGTCTCTAAACTTGCTGTTTTGCCTGGGGGACAGGTCTCTAAATTTACTGTTTTGTGGGTTGGATCAAACTCTATGCCATTTATATCGTAAGCTTCTACTAACTTATTGAAATAGCTCGTGAAAATTTTAGGGTGCAATGTGGTATTAAAATATTCTGGATATCTGAGGTCGCGATAATCCTTCATAAATAGCCTTCCTATATTACACTTTAGTTTATATTGCTTTGACATATACTCTAGCATGCCATAGTCATTAACGGTAACTTCATCAATAATTTCTTTTAGGGCATTTACTATATCATCTATCTTATCTTTACCCTTATCTAAATTCTTCTCTGTAAACATAGGAATAACTAAAGTTAATTTCACATTCTCAGACCCACAAAATACGGCTACGTCTTCAATAACCTTCGGTGGCAAATTTAAAAAATATTGACCACAGAAATATGAACCGATATAAATACGCTCACATCTCTCAAATCCTGCTGTTTCGTTGCACTTCTTTATAATAGTATCAAAACCTACTATAGGATCTGATTCCGTAGTATATAGATTTTGAATAATGTCCGTCAGATTTAAACAATTTACTTCCCTCATCTCTCGGTGCTCCTGACTCCTTCTTGATTATAGTTAACATTTCAACCCTCTTATCTTCTCCTCTCAAGTAGTTAACTATACATCATCCTCCCACTTAGCCCATACGAGTTCTTCACAAGCGTGCCACCAGGTTCTTTCCCTTACACCTGTTTGTGGGGATAATTTCACATATGTTTTTTGAGCTCCACTTCCAGCGTAGCGAGGGAGATGGCAAAAAATATATTTCCTTTCCCTATGTTTCCTCCCTCTCTCCACATATGAGCTCTTCACAAGAGTGCCACCACGGCCTTTCCCTTACACCTGTTTGTGGGGATAATTTCACATATGTTTTTTGAGCTCGACTTCCAGCGTAGCGAGGGAGATGGCAAAAAATATATGTGAACTTATCCCCACTCCCTCCACTAAAAAAAGGCCAGGTAGCACTCTTGTGCAACCTGACCTCTTTATATTTTTTTTACAGTTTTTTAACGAACTCTGATTTTAATTTCATAGCCCCGATTCCATCGATTTTACAATCGATATCGTGGTCACCATCTACTAAACGGATATTTTTAACTTTTGTTCCGATTTTAACTACTAATGAGCTACCTTTTACTTTAAGGTCTTTGATAACTGTTACGCTATCACCATCTTGTAAGATGTTTCCATTAGCATCTTTGAAAACTTTTACATCTTCGTTTGTTTCTTCTGAACCTGGTGTCCATTCGTGTGCACATTCTGGACAAACAAGAAGTGCACCATCTTCATATGTGTACTCTGAATTACATTTTGGGCAATTTGGTAAATGTTCCATTTTGGTATCTCCAATCGTTCTAGTCAATTTTTAATTTATTATATGCTTATATATACTACCATAGTCTCCATGGCTTTGACAAACAAGCAAAGTACCTATTGCTCTAAATTCATTATGCCCACTTTAAAACTAACCATTCGAAAACACCTAGACTTACATGATTCCCTCACATATTACTCATACTGATAAAGGTAAGATATAAAACATTCTAAAATACACACACTATAACCACTTATAATTTTATAATTTATAATCCTATAATAATTTATAATCCTATAAATAGAAAGGAAATTCTATGAGAGTTCGAAGAGAAATTAAACCTATCGTTGCCATCACCCAAAATCCAAATGAATCCATAGCCATCTCAAAAGGCTTGGATTTAATCCACTTTTCCTCTATGATTCGCAAGGAGGATGTGGTAGTTATTACACCTAACTGGGTAACACCTGCTGCCCCTGCTAGCGGCCGCGTTGTAGGCCCTGAAAGTTTAAGGTGCATCATTCAAAAAGTTAAAGCTTGTCATCCTAAACGCATTGTCGTTGCTACTGCTCCTGCCGAAAGAGATGTATCCGACCTTATGGAAAAAGTAGGTTTTGCTAAAGTCATAGACGAAGAAGGCGTAGAATTTATCAATCTTAATCAAGGCCCCTTTGTTTATTTAGAACTTAATCATGATATGCCTTCTCGCATTGTTGTGAATAAACTTTTTGAAGAAATGACCTTTCTCATTTCATTTACTCAGCTTAAAATTCATGAAGAAGCTACGGTATCTGCTGCTATCAAAAATATTGCTATGGGCTGGCCTAGCGGTGAAGAACAGGGTTATCCTAAAAAAGACTTAGGTATCCACGATGAACTACATGATTTTATTGCTGCTATGTTCGAAAAGTTTACCATCGACGTCTCTATTGTAAGTGCTAGCCCCGCCATGATTGGTACAGGTCCACATAAAGGCACCGCCATTCATTCTGATATGGTCTTATGCGGTACGGATGCCCTAAGTACTGATGTCATTGGTGCGCGTCTGCTTGGATTCAAGCCTCAAGCCGTTCACTATCTTCATAAGATTATTAAGAAAGGCTTAGGCCGTAGTACCTTTGACCTTAAACAAGGCAAGGGCATTCAATTTCCTGGCCTTTCTCTAGAAGCAGCGGAGCAACACTTTAGTAAATGTGCTTATCAAAAACAATTTGCCGTAGATTCTAACCGCCCTGACTCTTAAAACAAATTACTCTTTTATTATATCTTTAGGCTCATAACTGCACTTTTCTCCCTTTCTTGCGCAGTCTTTCATCTCATTTAATGCTTTAGGAATGCATGTGCAAATTGTTTCTTGATTTGCACATGTCATACACCTTTCAGGCATCACTAAATCATCTATCTCCTGCCTGATATCAAATGCTGCTGCCTTAAAACCCTGTTCAAATGGGAATGCATATGGGAATTCTGCCATATCGCAGGGATACATCCTGCCATCCCATGCTATGTAAACACTATTTTTTCCTCCTTGGCAAGTTAATCCTCTACTCTTTTGTTTTGTTATACTTACAGGGGCATCTTCCTTCTTATGTGATGTTTTTAATGCTTCAATAATAGGCGCCTTAAATTCAGCTAATACTGCATCCACCTCTTCTATTTGCGTTTTATTTAAACGTAAATGTCTCGTATTAGCACAAGCCCCTCGAACAGGTGCACATGAACCATAATCAAAATTTATAAGTTTATTTCTCTTAGCTACTATTTCACAAACTGCCTTAAGGTCTTTATAATTCTCTGTGCAAGCTGTAAATCTAACATCCAGTGCCAAGTTTGGAATAGTTAATAATCTATCCAGCCCCTCTAATGCCTTTTTAAAGTTTCCTTCCCCATCACTAAATTTACGATAAGTCTCCTCAGATGCGCCATATAAAGTAAGCCCCATCATAGAAGGCGGACGCTTTCTAAGCATTTCAAGCATCTTATCATCAACAGTCGTACCATTAGTAAATAATGAAATCAATAAACCCATTCTGGATATTTCCTCATATATCTCCGCAAAATCAGGTCGCATCATGGCTTCTCCGCCTGTTAGCAATAGAAATATCCCCCCTTGATCTCTAAACTGCCTTGCCATATCAATCCATTCTTTGGCTGTACGCATTCTTCCCCCTAATGCTTCGCCTGTCTGCTTATCTATTCTTACAAAACACATAGGACATTTCAAAGTACAAAAAGCTGTAAGCTCAAAAGTTGCCCCTTGAAAAAAGCCCTTATCTCTCGCATCTACATTAAATCCTTTAATGAATTGATTCCACTTACGATTTATCTCCATGTCTTTTATAACATTTTCTATAAATTCTGGTGTCATGTTTACTCCTCCAGCATCTTATTTTCTCTAAGTGCTTCTAAGAACTTATTAACCTCTCCTTCTGCTTGTATGGCATCTACTTCATACGTTTCGAGAAGTGCACTAACTAATTCATTCTTCTCGGCTCCCTTCTCAAGTATCTTCCAAAGTAACACACCACTTTCATTGAGCTTAGATATGCCATTAAACTCCAAAAGCCTTTCACCCATAGGGATAATCATCCATTCATTCATGACTTCTCTAAGCATTAAATCTTCCTTAACCTTCATCCTTTTCCCCCGCTCTCATATTAACCTATTATTTAACCTATTATTTAACCTATTATTTTTCTTTAAATATAGCGCTTTGGACTACTTCAACTGCACCTTCATCCACCCTGCAAGTTAATTCATATACCTCTATGTGTTTCACAAGCTTCTGTATGTATGCCATACAAAAATCTATTACTGCCAGATCAAAATTCATATGAAAAGTATTAGAAAATAGGGCCAAGACAGCTTCCCTTTCATCTAACTTTCTTATCTTATTGACCTCTCCTTTTTTCACTAATATAACAGCCTTAAGTGGTATACTCCTATTTATTGCTTCTCCTGAACTTCCACACCATGGCGTACCATATACCCTAGGTATGCCATCCATATCATGAATCGCTGGTGCATCCCCATTTAAAATCAAGGCTTCACGATAATATTGCCACAAATGAGCCTGCGTAGATTTTCCCGCTCCACTAACACCTGAAAATATAATACCTTGCGCCTTATATTCTATAGCTGCACCGTGAAGTACTATTCCTCCTAAATACAACATCCTACATTCAAAAGGATATATAAGCCACTGCAAATCATAATGATTGTATTCTTCGCAATGTGGCAAATAATCAACTTGCGAATAATCCTTTGCCATCACAATTGAATACCCCATCTGATCCCCTCTAACCAAGTCATACATTGTAAGTATTTTTTTATCCTCAGTCTCCTGCCATCTCTGATTATATACTTGTCTACTCTTTGCATTAATTTCTATTTCTTCTATACCATGTACTCTTACATTCATTGTTCCTAAAACTTGGGCCTTATTGATTTGCCTTATGCCAAATGCCTCCATAACTCTAGGCAAAATAATACAATCATGATACGCATAAATATGTTGCTTTTCTTCTTCCTTCTCCCAAGAAATGCTTATATTTATCCCTGCAATCTGATACCAATTCACATTTAATCACTCATTTCTTAATCTAAGATGGGGATGCTTCAAAACTACCTATCTAGTTTAGTTACACCCCCCACCTTCTATCTTATTAAGTTAAAAGTAACAAGCTATTCCCTGCGCACTATTAGCTACACTTGGTTTATCGCATCCCTTACTTCCATTACTTGCTGTCATTGCGCAAGGCGCTCCGCCATGCCCAGCATCATGAGCTCCCCCATTTCCGCCTGAACCCCCTGAGCCTCCAAACTGTGTAACAACTGCATACTGATAAGCCGTAATAGTTGGGCTAACAAACTTCTTTTTCATAATGAAATCCCCCTCTAAGCATTATTTACTGAATATATATGATTTATATAAGCCTCTTATACCTCTTGAAATAAGTTTGTAATTATTCTATGTCAAGGTCTTACCCTCTTTACCCTCACTAAAAAAGGAGATGTGCGAAATCTATTTCACAGCATCTCCTCTAATCACCTTATTTCTTTTCTTTACTTTTAAGCCTTCTTAAAAATTCATCTTTAAGAGCATTTTTATCTTCAAGCTCTTTAATCTTCTTATTGAGATGTCCAATATACTCCATAGTAAGTTTAGCGCCATGCTTATTTACTATATCTTCACCTGCTACAACTTCCTCTAGCCATTGCATCGTTGACTTTTCTATCATCTCACTATATGTGTTATCTTCTCTTCCAAACATTTCTTCTAGCCTCCCTCTCTACTAACTTTACCTATTATCCCATCATCCCAATGTACATTCCAATAAAATAAGGAATAAGCCAAATGAGCCATACGATAATGCTAAACTTATGGAAAGATTGTTTTCTCTTATTGTCATTTTTATAAAGTACCCAAGTTGCCCATAATGCATGGAATAACATAAGGATAATAGCAATTAATCCTGTAATACCATGTAATCCTGAGCCTCCTCCTGTATTTGCCTTTGCAATAAGGCTCATATAATAAGTTCCCGTTGTATCGCAAATTAAACCAAGCCAAAAAATAATTACATGCCAGCTTTTGAGTGTCCCAGACTTTCTTTCTGCAAATACGCCAATCGTATAAAAAACAAGTGCTAATGTAATAGCTACAATTGCAATGATAAGTGTTGAATTCATTTTGTCTCCTTTACTTTATTTAGCTTTAAATAAATGCTTTATAGTTACCTAAATTCTTTTTAACTTAATAGTAGCATATTTTCTCCTAATTATCACATCCTAATATAGAAAAACAATCTATACAATTGTATCTATGAATTAATTACTATACTGAGGAAGTCACATGAAAAATAAAATTATTGGAATAGCTTATGTCATAACGCTCTTTTTAATTCTAGTATTATTTAAAGTAGCTCCGCTTAGATGGAGCTCCTTATTCCTCCTTGGACTGCTGTTAAGTGGTATAGAAGGCTATTTTTTAGATAAAACTTATAAATCTCTTATTGCCACCATTGCCACAATTATCATTTCAGGGCTTATAATTATTGGTTACCTAATTGCTACTAAGCAGGTGCTTCTTAAACAAAATACACTCTTAATTTATTATGTTCTCTACACTGTTACTATGCTTACCATTTGGTACGTAATGTATTCAGAAAAACAATTAAGAGCTCGCCTTGTAGAACTTAATACGCTTGTAGAACAACTCAGAAAAACAGAAGGTTTTACAGAAGTATTAACACCTAGTGAATTTGAAGAACGCAGTAAATTAGTCTTAAAAGGTTCAAAAGTACGTGGTGAAAAATGTTTTTATCTGACGGTAAAAGTAAAACATAATATTTCTTCATATGTTTATAATGCTATTACCGAATCTTTATCCAATATACTCTCTCATACACTACGTAGCCATTATGATTTAATAAAAAAAGTAGATGAAGCCGAATTTGTATGTCTCCTTCAAGGTACAGATTCTTCTGGCGTAACAACCGTAGAAAATCGCATTTTAACTAATATTAATCAAATCCTTGAACATGCTGAACGCTTTATTACCTTTGAATATTGTGAGGTAAATAATTATGGTTAGACTATTATTTTTACTAGGGCTTGCATTATTTCTCTCTGTTATGATTCAGTATTCACTCCTAACTATCAAGGGTTTATTCTTTAAGCTCGCTCCTGTGCCAGAACCTACGAATCTGCAATATCCCGATATAGATATTTTAATCCCTTGCCATAATGAAGGCATCGTTCTTACTGATACTCTATCTGCTATGGCAAGACTCAACTATCCTGGCAATCTCTATATTTATGCACTTAACGATAACTCAGTGGATAATACAGGTGAAATAGCTGCTGCATTTGCTAAAACCTATAAAAATATATTTCACATTGAAGTTCCTCCTGGAGAGCCTAAAGGTAAATCAAGAGTGCTTAACTATGGGCTTAGTATTTCGCATAGTCCTTATTTCGTTATTTATGATGGCGATAATCAGCCTGAACCTAATGCGGTTAAATTCCTTGCAGAAGCCGTATTAACAAATAAAAATTGTGTAGGTTCCGTTGGTATCGTGCGTACAATCAATGCCGATACCAACCTGCTTACCAGAATGATTGCCATTGAATTTCAAGTCTTCCAGCTTATCTTACAAACTGGTAGATGGGCCTCTAATCAAATCGGTTCCTTGCCTGGCACTAATATGCTTCTAAGCCGCAAGACACTTGATTCTCTAGGAGGTTATGATGAATATGCCCTAGCAGAGGATGCTGAACTTACCATTCGAATCACTGCAGCAGGGTATACTATTAGTGTTGTTCCGCAGTCCATTACTTGGGAACAAGAACCAGAAACTTTAAAGTCCCTCATTGGGCAAAGAACACGTTGGGTACAAGGAAATATTTATATTATGTTTAAATTTTTTAGGACACCAGCTTGGCACACTAAAAAATGCCTCCATCATCTCTATCATTACGCTTCTGTATATATTTTATTTCCTATTGTAATTCTAGTCTCCAATATTATCTTTATTCTTGGATTGTTAGAACTCCTGTCTCTGAGGTTCCAATTTCCTTTTTTGTTTGTCTGGTTCATTGCGTACTTCACCTACACTATGCAGCTCATTATTGCCCAGTGGTATGACGATACACTAACACCTACCAACCTACTTGTAAGTAGTATCATGTACTTCACCTATTCACAATTATTTATCCTCTTATTATTTAAAGGTTTCCTCGGTTATTTTAAAATGAAAAAAAGTGGAAAGGTTCACTGGGAAAAAACCTCTCGTGTTTCCACTAAGAAAAAATAATTATTATATCAGCTTAGATTTGTGTCACCTCAATACCATCTTGAAATTGATGTTAATGCTAAAACTTTTAGCTTTTAGAAAATGCATAAAAGTCCGATATAACCCTAAGCTTTACACGCGTTATATCGGACTTTTTTATTTAAAATACTTTGTTATTATCTCCCTATTTTACTGGATTGCCATCAAAATCACGGTATTGTGGTTTTTTCTGTGGTTCTCCTCTATTATTTTGTTCATCATGAAGCTTTTGTCTACGTTTACCTTTTTGCATAGGATTATTTAAACCTGGTTTGCTTCCTAATTTCACTAGCTACACATCCTTTCTTTGTAACTAGTATTTACGTCTGACATTTATCTCATTCTCTTAATCTGTTAGCAATTTATTCATTATGCCACTGAACTTTTTTTATTCCTTGACCCAATAAGTGGTACAATCATTAGAGCGTTCAATGAAGCCATATTCGATAAGTGCTCTTCGAATCGTTGCATAATCCTCATAGATGCGCGCCAATATCCTATTGAGTTCTTTCTCTGAGTACTTCTTACCTTTCACAAAATTTTTAGCAACCTCTGTAAGCACAATAATCTTTTTCTTTTCCTTCGCTGGATAAGTTTTAATCGCCCCATTTTCATCCATATAATTTTTAATCGTTGTTTCACGTTCTTTATCTGTAATATTGTATCTGTCATCTAAAGTCGTTGCTGTCTTATGGGCATCACATAATATACCCTGTTCCAATATACTCACATCTTTTTTCGTGTCACTTGCAATGAGCTCCATCATAGCAAGGAAAGGTCTTGCTTGCTTTTCTTTTTCTCTAAGTTTATAACGATGGTTGCGAATTGTAGACGGTGCCACTTCTAATTTAGCAGCTATCTCTTTATCTGATAAACCTGCTGCCATCAATTTCAATAATTCTAATTGAACCCCTGAAACCCCTGTAAAACCATTATTCATACCTAGAAGATACGCCAGCGTTGAACCATGTTGTTCTTCAATATGAAGTGCCACTGCCTTTTTTGCATCAAATAATTTGTCATCAATTGGATAAATCTGTCCTTTAACAAATCCTTCCTCACAAATAATACATCTGTACTGGTCTTCTTGCTCAATAAACCCTTGCTTCACTTCTTCAATAGAAGCCTCCCAAAATAACTCTTTATTTTCTTCTCCCATATCTAACCTCCTATTTATTCATAGCAATACTTGCTAGCTTCTTTTGTTCAATCATACAGAGAAACCAACTAAAAACTTGAAATATACATGTACGTAAATAGGTTTCTCTCAATGATTTCACATGACTAAAAATCATGAATAACTA
>NZ_CEVXFV010000069.1:0-18800 GCF_982396655.1 Cellulosilyticum sp.
TCTATTTCTAGACTAGTAAAATACTATGGAAAAGTTAATTGTCTACAGCCTGAAAAGATATAACACTTTATATGTTATATCTTTTCTGTTCTATAAAATAATTTCATTTATTAGGACTTATTTAAAAACTATATTCACTCATTGTCCAAGGTTTTTCAATTTGTCCTTTTAAACTATTATAACCAAAAACTTCTTTTAAATAATCAACTTCTAAAGCATCTAACTGTGTTTTTTGTGTCTCATAATCAATAGCACTCACATAGCCTGCTTTATATTTAATTTCTAATACACGCATATCTTTTAATGCAGTATTATAAGCATTCATCTTAGTTTTTACAGTATCAAGCTGTGCATTTAGAGCTGTGTATTTTGTTTGAATAAGTAATTTATAAGTATCATAAGCTGACTTTGCATTATCTTTAGCATTTTGCATGCTTACTTTTTGTTCTAAATATGTTGCATATGTAGGGCCGCCCCCTTCTGGACCTGATTGATAAATAGTATCCCAGAAGTTTTCTTCATTTAATTCTACTTTTTGATTCATATATTTCACTAATTGATTGGCCATCCCTGTAGCATAAGCTGTAATGTCTTTATCAAGCACAAGTGGTTCATAGGTAGCATCTAGTTCTAAAGTATAATTATCAACATTTAGATTAGTAAGTTGTAAGAAACTTTTTTTAGCATCCTCTAAATTTTTCTCTACCTGTTCAAGAGATACCTTAGTGTTTTCTAAATTTTGAACTGCTTTTTCATAAGTTAATTCATCACTATAGCCTTTTTCTTTCTTAATTTGTATTTGCTTAACTTGTTTTTCACCTAGATTAATTTGTTCTTCTAATAAATCCATGTTTTTTTGTAATAACACCATGTTTTGATAAGCATCTGTTACTTCTTTTGTAAGAACATCTTTTCTATAAACTTTCTTCTGCTCTGTCTCTTCGATTTCAATTTTTTTCGTATTATAGTTTAATGATGAAATATCACTTGTTCCTGTTTGTTGTTCTTTATAAACCTCAATATTTCTTGAATACTGCCCAATTGTATCATCTTTGCCAATTGCCATATCGATAGCCTTCTGAATTTCTAAAACTGGCTTTGTTGTCTCTGTCGCACATACTGGCGTTATGGCTAAACTTACGCCTAACATAAGTGCCATAGCTTTGCCTATAGCTTTAAATTTCATAAAATCTCCTCCTTTAATCTTTATTCATCCCTAAGTGCTTCAATAGGATCAAGCTTCGCTGCTTTATATGCTGGATATACCCCAAAGATAATTCCTACTACACTTGATGTCCCTACCGAGAACACCACCATGCCAACTGTCATTTTAGCTGTAATCGTTATAGCGGCACCAATCAAAAATCCACCTATATATCCTAAAAGTAAACCGCCAATACCACCTAATAAAGTTAAAATAATGGCTTCTACTAAAAATTGTGTAAGGATTTGTTTATCAGTAGCCCCTAAAGCTTTTCGAATACCAATTTCCCTCGTACGTTCTTTAACAGTTACAAGCATGATATTCATAATACCAATGCCACCTACTAGCAAGGAAATAGCTGCTACAACGCTAGTGAATAAATTAACTTTACCCAAAATATCATTATAAGTATCGCTTACTTCTGCAACAGAACTGGCATAATACAAACCATCTTGACCATGTCTTTTATCTAAGAGTTTGCCAATTGCTTTACTATAATCAGATGCTTCATATTCATCTTTTACAACGACCATAGCATTATAAGTTTTTCCCTCACCATCCATAACGTATTGGTCTAATGTCGCAAATGGCATATAAATAATTGGCATAATCATGCTTTCAGGTGCTGCAGATGGATATTGACTCTTTACAATACCTACGATTTCAAAGCTATGTACCTCACCACCTACATTTACATCTAATTCCTTTCCTAGTACAGCCTTCGGATTAGTTGTATTATACATTATTTTTGCAAAATTGTCTTCAACTATCATTACATTTAACTTTAATGTCTCATCTTGCTCCGTAAATGTACGACCAAAACGCAAATTTAAACTCTGAATCTCTTCATAATTGGATGTAATACCAAATAGCAGAAGTGACTTATCTTCATTTTTATAGTCTGAAGCATAACCTAAATACTGCTCATGTATCGGCATAACCGTCTTGACTTGTGGTATTTCTGCTAAAGCTTCTAAGTCTTCTGGTGTGATTAAACAATCTTCACCATATCCATTTACCATAATTTGTATGGAACCCTTACCTACTGTGGAGAACTGATCATCTATAAATCCCTTTACCCCTTCTCCTAAGCTTAATATGATAATAACAGCACCTATCCCAATAAGCATGCCTAGCATGGTTAGGAAAGTTCGAAGCTTGTTACCTTTAAGCTGAGCAAAGGCACTTTTTAGTGTTTCATTCATACTTCCTTCCTCCCTTATTCTGCTCTTAATGCTTCTATTGGATCTAGCCTAGCTGCTTGATAAGCTGGATACACCCCAAAGATTAGACCTATACTTACAGATGTTATGGTTGCAAACATAATCATCCCTACCGTAAATTTAGCCTGTATATTAAAGTTTGCGCCTATTACAACAGCACCAACATATCCTATAAGCATTCCTATAAGTCCTGCGATTACTGTAAGCAGCAATGCTTCTATAATAAACTGTCGTAAAATAACTTTGTTAGACGCTCCCAGTGCCTTTCTAATCCCTATTTCTCTTGTACGTTCCTTAACGGTTACAAGCATAATATTCATAATACCTACCCCGCCTACTACAAGTGAAATACTCGCTAGTGCACTAATAAACATCGTAATAACACTCATCATTGTATCTACCATTTCTACTATCTGTGCCACACTTTGTACCTGATAACCATCTTTTAAATGATGTTTGCGATTTAAAATTTGTCCTATTTTAGTTACAACTGCGGTTTGATCATAACCATCTTTTACAAGACCAGCTATTAGAGATACTTCTTCGCCTGAACCCATTAAATTTTTAAGTGTATTAAAGGGCACATCAAATTCCCTACGGCTATAATAAGCTTCTTTCTCTTTTTGCGTTAAATTTTCCTTAGTTTCTGTTTTATATATACCTATAACCTGAAAACTTGTAGGTTGACTATTGACAGTGATGTCCATTGTCTCACCTATCATTTCATCATAAGAAATATTTCCAAAGTATGCTTTGCCGACTACGTCTGCAATCAAAACAACTGCTGTTCCTGCTTCTTGATCTCTCACGCTTATATTTCTACCTGCTCTTAATGTAATAGGTTCCACGACGCTTGTATAACCATCTTCCGCACCTATTACTGTCATCTTAAATTCTTCACCTTTTACATTCGTAAGAATAGCATCGGCATCAATACCTCTTACAACACATTCTACTTCTTCTAGTTGTCTAACTACTTCTACGTCATCTAAATTAATAAGATATTCACTTTTATCCTCTTTAGCACTTACTGTAAAAACACCGAGTCCTAAATCTACAAACTGATCTTTGATAAACTCCTGAAAACCACTACCTAATGCAAAAATCATAATAACTGAACCAACACCTATGAACATTCCTAACATCGTCAAAAAAGTTCGTCCTTTATTCCCCAAGAGCTGTTTTAAAGCCATTTTAATCGTTTCCATTATATCCATACCTATATACCTCGCCTATTCAGTATGGGGGCATCATCAATAATGATACCATCTCTAAAAACAACCTTTCTTTTTGTAAACTCTGCAATATCAGGTTCATGAGTAACCATAACAATCGTAACACCTTCATTATTAAGCCCTTGGAAAATATTCATAATTTCAACACTAGACTTACTGTCTAGATTACCAGTAGGTTCATCCGCTAATATAATAGCTGGGTTATTCACAAGTGCTCTTGCTATTGCTACCCTTTGTCTTTGTCCACCAGAAATTTCATTAGGTGTATGTTTAATACGATTTCCAAGTCCTACTTTAATCAGTGCATCTACAGCTCTTTCTCGTCTTTCTTTAGGCTTAATTCCTGCATACATCATAGGCAATTCTACATTTTCTGTAATTGTAAGCTTAGGAAGTAAATTAAAGGCTTGAAATACGAAACCTATTTTTTGATTACGAATCTTTGAAAAGTCTTTATCACTTGCTTCCGAAATATTAATACCATCTAGTATATATGTACCACTTGTCGCATGATCAAGGCACCCTAATATTTGTAGGAATGTAGATTTTCCAGAACCAGAAGCTCCCATGATAGAAACAAATTCTTCTTTTTCTACTTTAAAGTTAATATTAAACAAAGCTTGTAATTCTAATCGCCCATTACGATAAACCTTATTAACATTTCTTATATCTATCACTACATATCACCTTTTTCATAAGAAACTTTTGTATCTTCTGTTAAAGTATCAGATGGGTTACT
The DNA here is from genome assembly GCF_982396655.1 of Cellulosilyticum sp. Taxonomy (NCBI): domain Bacteria; kingdom Bacillati; phylum Bacillota; class Clostridia; order Lachnospirales; family Cellulosilyticaceae; genus Cellulosilyticum; species Cellulosilyticum sp. Next base: position 4,402 of record NZ_CEVXFV010000069.1, read on the forward strand.
TATAACCATTTCACCTTCAGCTACACCCTCTACTTCTATATAAAGCCCATTACTAAGCCCTTGTGTAACACTTCTCTTTTCCAATGACCCATCTTCTTTTACAACATAAACATAGTATTCATTGTCATCTTCTTCTAAAACAGCTAATAGAGGCACTACGCATACATTTTCTCTAGTATTTGTAATAATTTTAACGTCTACAGAAAAACCTGGTTTGATAATATCTCCTGGCTCTTTAATTTCTACATCTACTGGTAAAGAAGTTGTTTCTCCACTACTTGTTGTTTTAACCGTTGCAACTGTAGCTATCTTTGAAACTGTTCCATCAACTTCAATTGTTTTTGAGCCTGTATATTTAACAATAGCATCTAAACCTACTTTTAAGTCTGGTGCATAATATGGTGAAATATCACATTGTACCTTTAATTTACTTGGATCTACAATAGTAAATAAAGCCGTTCCTGCTGCAACGCTCATGCCTTCTTCCATAGGTAAAGAAGTAATGACACCACTAATAGGTGCTACAACGGTTGTTGTTGCTTTGTTTAAACTGGTTTTTGTATCATAAATCTGCTTTTCATAACCTTTAATTTCTGCCTGCTTAGCAGCAATTGCTTCTTTTTTAGCTGTACTTTCTTCTTTATTTAAAAGTACATCTAAATCATACTGTGAAGATGTGATTTGTAAGTCAATTGTCTTTATTTCTCCTTGAGATAAGGTAATTGAATCTTTACTTTGTGCAATTTGTTGTTTCATATCTTCAATACTATTTTTTTCTTTATCTACTACATCCTGTGAAATAAGTCCTTCTGATAACAGTTCTTCATCCACTTTAAGTTGTTTTTCTGAAGTCGCTAACTCTCTTTCAAGTGTTTCTATATTTGCCTTAGTTGTTTCAATGCTATTTTGTAATTTTTTCTTGCTATCTTCTAATGCTGCAATACCTTGTTGGGCTTTTAATATATCTCCCTTTGAGCCTTCCCCTAATAAGTCATTTAAAGCCTGATTCGCTGCTGCAAGTTGACTTTCTAACACTTCTAATCCCTTTTGATTTGAAAGATAAGCTTCCTTATCTAAAGTTAAGATTGTTTCTCCCTTTTTAACTGTATCACCAGCTTCTTTAACAACAGTTACGATTTTATTATTAGTATCTAAATAAACTGTTTGCGTATCTACTGCTTCAAGCTTACCACTAGATGAAATCTTAGTTTGAATGTTATCTGTTTTTACCTTTTCAACTTGTACACGCATACCTGTCTTATCTCCGCCTATTGTATCTTCTGTCTGTGGTTTATTTTTGATGGCTGCAACTACTAAAATCCCCATAACAACCACTACTGCTACAATGATTAATATCTTTTTTCCTTTCATAATGCCCTCCATTATTACTCCTAAGAATTTTTCTTAATCCTATTTATACATTCCATATTTTAATAAATAAATATACTTATCTAATTCTTTTTCTACTACTTCCTTCGTTCCCGCTGTTTGATCAAAGCTAGCTAGTTCATCTTGTCTTTTTAATACCGCTTGAAGAAGCGTATTAGTTACAAAAAGCACATCTTCGACTGTTAATCCTGGCCTTATTTCTTCTATATTTAAATATGTAATCAAATGTCTTTGAAGCAGTGCTTGTTCTATCTCTCTATACTTCCTTACAATCGCATTATCTCTTGTACTATTTGCATTAATATAATCCTTTAAAACCTTGGCTTCTAAAGGATATCTCATCGTATAATCATGCTTAATCACCAAGAGTCGCTTCAGCCTACCATAGAAATCTTCTTCTTTAATCTTTGTAAATTCCTCTACAACCTCCTTTTGCGCTTTAGCAATTATATAATTTACAATATCTTCGTAAAGCCCTTGCTTATTTATAAAATAATTAAATAAGCTCCCCTTAGAAATTTTAGCTTTAACGACAATATTATCTGTGGAAGCCCTATCATAGCCTTCCTGTGCAAACTCACTAATAGCCGCTTGTAAAATACTTTCTTTTTTTTCTTCCCTTAGATTTAGAAATTTTTCATTCATAACATCCTATCCTTTATGACTTATTAGTCATTTTCATTATATTATTGCACTTTTAAATAGTCAATAAATTAGGATGTTATAAAGAATTTTTATCATTATTAACATATATTTCCTACTTTTTTCCTTAAACTTATTACTTTTTTGACTATAGCAAAAAAAATACTAGCACCAAGTCATTATAACTTGATGGTAGCACTACTGTTTGAGCTTTATTTTGTTTTAAATTCTTCTAATACATCTTTCAAAACAGTTACCATTTTCCCTAGATTATCTGTAATCTTTAACACATCTCGCATATGTTCTTCTTGAATCATTGCACCCTTTTCAATATTTTCTATATTATGTACAAGCTTACTTGTAATTTTCATAGTATTACTTAAATCTTCTAACATATGTTGTGAACCTGCATTAACTTCTTCTGTTGCACTAGAAATCTCTTGCATTTCTTCTGAAATTCTACTAATGTCAGCTAAAATACTCTCAAAACTTACACCTGCTTTATGTGCTGCATCTGTACTATTTTTTACATATTCTGTACTCACACCAATTTGCACAACAGCTTTTTTAATTTCATTTTGAATTTCTGAAATAATAGCTTCTATCTTCTGTGCTGCTTCGCTGCTTTGTTCTGCTAATACTTTAACCTCATCAGCTACAACCGAGAATCCTTTACCATACTCTCCTGAACGTGCTGCTTCTATAGCTGCATTAAGCGCTAATAAGTTAGTCTGTCTCGCAAGCCCTGTAATCATTGCCGTAATATCTTGCACTTGTTCTGAATGCTTATCTAATACATTCATTTGCTTTGTTACAACTTCTAGGGTCTCATTAGCTACTTGAATCTCTTTAATTGTATCTCCTAATACTTTGTATCCTTCTTGTGCTTTAGCCACTGTATCTCCTGTCGTACTCGTCACACTTTCTATACTTTGATTAATTTGTTCAATACCCAAACAAATCTCCTTCGTAATGGCTGCACCAGTTGCGACATAACTAGATTGCTCCTCACTTCCTTTAACGACATCTTGAATTTCTGCTTCCATTTTCACAGAAGATGTCATTGCTATTTCCGTTCCACCTTGTAGCTGATATGTCACATGCTCTATTTCTTCCACTTCTATTCCAATAGCATGCATAATTTCTGCAATTTTATTTTTAAGTGCCTCTAGCGCCCTGCCAATAGCACCAATTTCATCCTCACGTCTTACTAACTCATCTACCAATGTAATACTTAAGTCACCATTTTGTATTTTTTCACAAATATCACGTACAACACCTAATGGTGTAAAGAGCTTTTTACAAACCAACGCCACTACAGCAGATAATACAATAATAAATACAAGTAGCTGTCCCCTTTGTAATCGCTTTATCGAATTTAAGATAGATGTAACCTCTTCTATATATACACCTATATCATATGCACCAATCACTTTTCCCTTAACGCTAACTGGTACCATAATATCATAAGTCCATTTATCTTGTACTTCTGCAAAGAATTTAGATGTTTGAACTTTTTCTTCGGTAACACCACTAATGGTATACTCATCTTGGTAAACGGTTCCGATTTTTTCTACATCACTATGTGCTATTGCTTCTACATTTTTATCAATAAATACACTATACGCTACGTGATTATTTGTACTAACAGTTTCTTCAGTGAACTTCTGAATTTCTGCTGTACTAGCCTCTTTTTCTAACAAGGTCCCTAAATGCCTTGCCATCTGCACTGCCTCATCAATTGACTTATTTACAACTACCTTTTCAACCTCTGTTGATAAGATCATATTACTACTTACCATCACCATCAGCAATCCAATAATGACAATTGCATTCACAATTACATTAAACCTTATCCTCATTGAAATCTTATAGTACATATCTATCATTCTTTTTCCTCTCATTATCTTTTTTTCTATTTATTGTAAACCAAAGCCCATTATAGAACATTGTTAAAAATACTTCAATCTATTTTCTACATTTTCTTATTTTATTTAATTATAATATTTAACTTAATTAATTTATTAATTTTTTAATTATTATTTGTTATACTCATAAAAAAACTTCATACGATGTAGTATGAAGTTTTTTATATTTTATTACTTAGGAGGACTTTATATGATACACAATAAAAAAAGTAACGTTACCAACTATACTCGAATCTATGGCATTCTTTTACTTGCTATTACCTTATTTTTACTGTATATAACACTTAATTTTTTACTTCCTGTTGCTAATTTTATTTCTCTCTTCTTTTTATCTCTTAGTATCTTTATACTTATTCTCTATTGTTTTACTAGAAAACTTACTCAACTTGTTATTGCACTGAGCTGTTGTAGCTTTTCTATTATGTTAAGCTTACTCTTTACATATGTTATAAAATAATAAATCTTTCAATTTTATAACTACTTTGCTATATCAACACCATAACAAAAAAGGTGCCCCTAAGGGCACCTCAGATTGTTGACAAATGAATTTTCCCAAAATAAACTCACAAATTAAGTGAGGATTATTCAAGAAAATCTATTAAAATAGGGGTAAAAAGAGCAGTTTAGGTCCATTTTTACCTCTGTTTTCTATTTCTAGACTAGTAAAATACTATGGAAAAGTTAATTGTCTACAGCCTGAAAGGTGCCCCTAAGGGCACCTTTTCTATAATAATTACATTAATTATTTTAAGTTAGCTTTAGCTGTTTCAACTAATTGTGTGAAAGCAGCTGGGTTTGTGATTGCTAATTCTGATAACATTTTTCTGTTGATGTTAACGTTAGCATTTTTTAATCCGTTCATGAAACGGCTGTATGATAAACCGTTTAAACGAGCTGCAGCATTGATACGAGCGATCCATAAAGTTCTGAATTCTCTTTTTCTTAATTTACGACCTACGTATGCGTAGCTTAATGATTTCATTACAGCTTGTTTAGCTGTTCTGAATTGTTTAGATTTAGCTCCTCTATAACCTTTAGCTAATTTTAATACTCTATTACGTCTTTTTTTAGTAGACATTCCGCCTTTAACTCTTGCCATTTGCTTGACCTCCTATCGTCTATTTCTTATAAATATGGTAAAATTCTCTTCATTTGTTTTTCATTTGATGAGTCAACTAATGTAGCTTTTCTTAAGTTACGTTTTGTTTTAGTTGATTTTTTTGTTAAGATATGTCTTTTGTAAGCTTTGTTTCTTTTTAACTTTCCTGTTCCTGTTACTTTGAAACGTTTTGCTGCTGCTCTATTAGTTTTTAATTTTAATTTAGCCATTTTGAGAAGTCCTCCTTTTATACTTTATATTTATTTTATCAAAGGTAACTATTTTGGTGCTACCACGATAACCATTGCTCTGCCTTCTAATTTAGGTTTTTGTTCTGCTACTCCAACTTCTTCTACTAAGACTAAAGCTTGTTCAAGAAGTTCGTTTCCTCTATGAGTATGCATCATTTCACGCCCACGGAACACAACAGAAATTTTAACTTTATCCCCTGCTTTAAGGAATTTTGCTGCATTTCTCATCTTCGTTTCAAAGTCATGTTTTTCAATACTAGCTGAGAGTCTAACTTCTTTAACGCTAACAGTCTTTTGTTTTTTACGCGCTTCTTTTTCTTTCTTAGCCGCATCAAATTTGTACTTACCATAGTCCATAATTTTACATACTGGTGGTTTTCCTTGTGGAGCAATCTTAACTAAATCAAGATTTTTTTCTGAAGCCATACGTTGTGCTTCCTTAACTGAAACAATACCGATTTGTTCGCCATCTGCTCCTATAAGTCTTACTTCTTTGTCACGAATTTGTTCGTTGATCATTAAATCGTTAATAATGGGCACCTCCTAAATTTGTTTGCCTAAATATAAATATTGTGTTGCTTTTCCACATAATTAATAAGGTGGATAGCCGAAACTACCCACCTCTCTATATCATACTAAACTAGTTATTTAAGTTCAAATTAGTATGACCTTACGAACTTAAGCGTTGTAAGGTGAGAAGTAATAGCTTCTACTTGTTAGGCACTGTTGCCTTCAACATCTAGTATGATATCATGTTCCCTTCCTCTTGTCAACATTATATTTGTTTTTCATTTTTTTCCATTTTAAAAATACAATGCTTTGTTATATTTTATTAATCACCTCTTTTTTATTTGGCCTTCTTCATCATAGCTAATATTATCACTTTTAGCTGCTCACTATCCCTCTACTTAGTGAGTCTAATCTATAGCAATCCTTCAAGGCGCCTTTTTAGAGTTGCCTTTCATTTTGAAAGGCTATATTTAGTATAATCAGTTTGTATTCTTTCTATGACTATCTTTTTACCTTGCCACAATGTGGATGAGAAATAATAAAAATAATATTTACTCTTTTGGACAACTTTATATCCAAGAAAAAAGGCTGCTAACACTTTCGTGCAGCAGCCTTATATCTTATTTACTTTCTTCTTGTGGTTCCATATGAAGTAAGTAATTATATTTTGTTTTGATTTCTTCGTCTACGCGGTTTACGAAATCAGCAAGTGGCATAGCGCCTTCATCGCCTTTTTGACGGCTTCTAACTGAAACAGTTTTGTTTGCCATTTCATCAGCACCTACTACTACGATGTAAGGTACTCTTTCCATACGTGCTTCACGGATTTTGTATCCGATTTTTTCTGTACGATAGTCTGCTTCTACTTTTAAGATGCCACGGTTTTTGAATTCTTTAACAACTTCTTCTGCGTAGTCAGCATATTTATCAGAGATTGGAAGTACTTTAACTGCTGTTGGTGCAAGCCATACTGGGAATTGACCAGCATATTTTTCAATAAGCATAGCAAGTGTTCTTTCGTAGCAACCGATAGATGTACGGTGAATGATAAGTGGATGTTTTTTCTCACCATCTGCATCAATGTATGTCATACCAAGTCTTTCACCTAATGCAAAGTCAATTTGTACTGTGATAATTGTATCTTCTTTACCATGTACGTTTTTGAACTGAATATCAAGTTTTGGACCATAGAATGCAGCTTCACCTACAGCTTCTTCGTAGTTAATTTGAAGGTGATCTAAGATATTTCTCATGAGACCTTCTGTTCTTTCCCAAGCTTCTGGATCATCAATGTATTTTTCTGTGTTATTTGGATCCCATTTAGAGAATCTGTAACTAATATCATCTTGAATTCCAAATGTAGTCATCATGTAGTTAATAAGTTCAATTACACCTCTGAATTCATCTTCAAGTTGTTCTGGTGTACATACAAGGTGTCCTTCAGAAATTGTGAACTGACGCACACGGATAAGACCATGCATTTCACCTGATGATTCATTTCTAAATAATGTAGATGTTTCACCATAACGAATTGGTAAATCTCTATAGCTGTGTTGTTCAGCATTATATACTGTAAATTGGAATGGACATGTCATAGGGCGAAGTGCAAATACTTCTTTATCTGTTTCTTCATCACCAAGTACGAACATACCATCTTTGTAGTGATCCCAGTGACCTGACATTTTGTAAAGGTCGCTCTTAGCCATAAGAGGAGTTTTTGTGAGTACATAGCCTCTTCTTTCTTCTTCATCTTCTACAAAACGTTGAAGTGTTTGAACGATACGCGCTCCTTTTGGCATAAGAAGTGGAAGTCCTTGTCCTACTTTATCATCTGTTGTGAAAAGTTTAAGTTCACGCCCAAGTTTGTTGTGGTCACGTTTTTTAGCTTCTTCTAAAGCTTCTAAATGTGCAGCAAGTTCTGCTTTTTTAGGGAATGCTGTAGCGTAGATACGTGCAAGCATTTTGTTCTTTTCATTACCTTTCCAGTAAGCACCCGCAGCATTTAAGATTTTGAATGCTTCTACTGGTTTTGTGCTCATAAGGTGTGGACCTGCACAAAGATCTGTGAAATCACCTTGTTTGTAGAATGAAATAACTTCACCTTCTGGTAAGTCTTTGATAAGTTCTACTTTGTATGGTTCGTCTAATTCTTCCATAAGCTTAATAGCTTCTTCTCTTGGAAGTTCAAAACGCTCGATAGGTAATTTTTCTTTAATGATTTTTTTCATTTCAGCTTCGATTTTTTCAAAGTCAGCTTCTACGAAATGTCTCTCTGTATCGAAGTCATAGTAGAAACCATCTTCGATAGCTGGCCCAATAGCAAGTTTTACTCCTGGGAATACGCGTTTTACAGCTTGTGCTAAAATATGTGCTGCTGTATGACGGAATGCCCATTTACCTTCTTTATCATTGAATGTTAAGATTTCAAGGTCACAGTCTTCATTAAGCTCTGTTCTAAGGTCTACCATTTCTCCATTTACTTTACCAGCGCAAGCTGCTCTCGCAAGTCCACTGCTTAATTCTTCTGCAACGCCAAGTACTGTAATGCCTTTTTGACATTCTCTAATGCTGCCATCTTTTAATGTAACTTTAATCATTATAATGCTCCTTTCAAATTTTAAATTATTACTTTTTAATCATTATGATTGTCTTTTATGATGATTATTATTTTAGAACGCAAAAAATCCCGTCCCTTTTAAATAATCATCTTATTTAAAAGGGACGGGACATATTTATTCCCGCGGTTCCACCCTTGTTACTTTTATTTTTAATTCGAAACCATTCCCTTATTGTATAGAAGAAACTCATTTCTAAATTAAACAGTTAAAAGTCACTCGCTTATTTGACGATAACGGGGTCACCGAATTGTTTTGCAATCACTCCGAGGTAGTCTTCACTTACAAGCTTTAAAAATGCTCCCACCAATGCATCTTCTCTCTGAAAAAGTTCTTTATAAGTTACTCGTCTCATCATTGTTTTAGTATTTTCTTAATGTATTTATTCTAATCAATCTATTTGCTTATGTCAATATATCTCATTTGCTATTTCTAGGAAATTTGACTTAAAACTCCTTTATTTTATTTCAAACCAAAAACTCACGCCATCGTCTATATTAGAAACGCCATAATGCCCCGTATCTTCTCTCTGTTTAATCTTATAGCGTTCTATTTTACTCGATTAAACTTCTTTATCTACTTTCGCTGTTAGAAATATATTTAACTCACTTTTAAAAGAGCTACTAAGGATTTCTATCGAGAAATCCTTAGTAGCTCTTCTTATATCTCATAGATGACTATTTATTTTCATCTAATAGATAATTATATCTTGTTGTAATCTCGTCTTTCACACGACTTACAAGGTCTTCTAATTTCATTGCGCCCTCTTCGCCTCTGCGGCTACGTACACTTACAGTACCATTAGCTTCTTCATTGGCACCTACTACTAAGATGAATGGCACACGCATATTTCTTGCTTCTCTGATTTTGTAACCAATCTTTTCACTACGTTCATCAGTTTCCACTCGAATACCAGCTTCATCTAAAGTCTCTGCCACCTTTTTAGCATAGTCGCCATGTTTGTCTGAGATTGGTAATACTTTTACTTGAACTGGTGCAAGCCATGTTGGGAAAGCTCCTGCAAAGTGTTCTGTGATGACACCAATGAAACGTTCAATGCTGCCAAAGACTACACGGTGAATCATAACTGGGCGATGTTTTTCACCATCTGCACCAATGTATTCTAATTCAAAGCGCTCTGGAAGCTGGAAGTCAAGTTGAATTGTCCCACATTGCCATGTTCTGCCTAAACTATCTTCTAGTTTAAAGTCTAATTTAGGACCATAAAAAGCACCATCCCCTACATTGACTTCGTAATCATAACCCATTTCTTCAATAGCTTCACGGAGACCATTTGTAGCTATTTCCCAATCTTCAATTTTACCTACATGATCTTCTGGCATTGTAGAAAGCTCAATACTATATTTAAAACCAAATGTTTTATAAACTTCATCAATAAGTCTTACGACACCTTTAATTTCATCTTTAATTTGTTCAGGGAGCATAAAGATATGGGCATCATCTTGTGTGAAGTTACGCACACGCATTAATCCATGGAGCGCACCTGAAAGTTCATGACGATGAACAAGTCCTAATTCTCCCATTCTAAGAGGTAAATCCTTATAAGAACGCATCTTAGTCTTATAAACAAGCATACCTCCTGGACAGTTCATTGGTTTGATGGCATAATCTTCATCATCAATAACTGTAGTATACATATTTTCACGGTAATGATCCCAGTGACCACTTCTTAACCATAACTCTTTATTTAAAATAATAGGAGTAGAAATTTCCTGATAACCAGCCTTTTTATGAATTTCTCTCCAGTAATCAATGAGTGTATTTTTAAGAATCATACCCTTTGGCAAGAAAAATGGGAATCCTGGCCCCTCATCAAGTAAGGCAAAAAGTTCTAATTCCTTACCAAGTTTACGGTGGTCTCTTTTCTTAGCTTCTTCTATTTTATCAAGATGTTCTTGAAGCTCAGCTTTTTTGGGAAATGCTGTAGCATATAAACGTTGTAACATCTTATTTTTTTCACTGCCACGCCAGTAAGCACCTGCTACAGACATAATCTTAAAGGCTTCAACCGGTTTAGTAGTCATAAGGTGTGGACCTGCACAAAGATCCACAAATTCTCCTTGTTTATAGAAAGAAATTGTTTCTCCCTCTGGTAAATCCTCAATAAGTTCTACCTTATAAGGTTCCCCAGCAGCCTTCATCTTAGCAATAGCTTCTTCCCTTGGTAATTCAAAACGTTCAATAGGTAACTTTTCTTTAACGATTTTTTTCATCTCAGCTTCAATTTTTTCAAAATCTGCTTCTGTAAAAGAACGTTCAAAATCAAAGTCATAATAAAACCCATCATCAATAGCTGGTCCTATAGCAAGCTTCACGCTAGGATAAAGTCTCTTAACAGCTTGTGCTAGAATATGAGAAGCAGTATGTCTAAATGCCCATCTACCATCTTTATCTGCAAAAGTTAAAATTTCTAAGTGACAGTCCTTATCTAGCTCATGGCGAAGGTCCATCATTTCACCATCTACAAGTCCTGCGCAAGCATTTCTTGCAAGACCGCTACTAATTTTTTCTGCCACTTCTAATATACTACTACCTGCTTCACATTCTAAGACGCTACCATCTTTTAAACTTACCTTAATCATTATTCCTACTCCCTTCAAATACTTAATTTACTTAGAACAATTCTATGATTATAAAATAATCCTGCTGATTATAAAATAATCCTGCTGATTATAAAATAATCCTGCTGATTATTTGAAAGAAAGTTGTTTTTATATAAACGCATATAAAAAGCTCCCATCCCTCTAAATAATCACTTATTTAAAAGGGACGGGAGCTATACCCGCGGTTCCACCCTTGTTGCAAAGAAATTGATTAGCATCAATTTCTCTTGGAACAATGAAATATAAAACCATATTTCATTCTTTGTAAAGAAATTAGCTATTCTTAATTTCCTGCCACTTATTAATTATGATAACGGTCTAATACCGGATTGGTTTGCAATCACTCCGAGGTGGTTTTCATTTATAAAGCTTTAAAAATGCTCCCACCAATGCATCTTCTCTCTGAAAAAACTTTTACAAACTACTGTCCTCATCATTGTTTTCTAAAAAATATAGAATTTATTGTTATTATATAACTCTCCTCATTTCCTGTCAACGTCTCCAGGCTCTTAATTCTTTAATTACTCATTTTTCTTACTTCATTCTTCACATCTACAATACTTGCAGCCTTTGCAATATTCTATGCTTTCATCAAAAATAATTTCTAAAGTCTTTAAGAATTTTTTTTGCTTCGCCCGCTCCTTATGATGCACAACTATTTTTTTTGGGACAACAGTAATGAGGATATGGAGCATCCAGTCCTCTTCATGTAATGTACTATCTAATATAAGGTCTTTACAATACTTTTTAATATAATAACCTGTTACATTTTTCATATCTTTATTATATAATTGGGGACTTCCTTCATTGTTATACACTAGATGAAGTATTTCTTCTAACGGCACACTTAACATGCTCACATCTCGCATCAATCTAATAAAGTTTACCACATCCTTTTTCATTTCAAAGTCTGCTATAAACTGCTCTAATAAATCATTTAAGAGAACCTTGTACTTTTGAATTCGAAACTGTAACCAGCCATCTACATTAAAAGAGGCTTCTTTCCTAACTTCTACAAGTATTGGCACATATATGAGATAATAGGTAATAGAGGAAAAGCCCTCTTGCCTAGACAAGTAATTTTCTGTTACAAATGCTTCTGTAATTTCTTCCTTATCTATAGGCTCCAAGTCTTCTCTTTTCTTAAGGGCTTTGTGGCACACTTTATAAATCGCCTGCTTTTGAGTTACATCACTTATAACATGTGCCACAACTTCATCGCAATATTCCTTGCTCTCCTCTATCTCATAATAAATTTCCCATATTGCTCCAATCCGCTTCACCTCAAGCCTACCTTCTAATTCTTCCTGGAGCTCAGTTTCTTTAATCTTAGCCAGTATTTCATCCTTATAACGCGTGGTGTAGAGAATATAACGGCACATGTTGTTACCTCAATTGTAGTTCTCTACTATTAGTATATAACACTTAGCTTGCCACCTTGCATCATACTAGCAACTTTTCATACGTTTTTAAACAAAAAAGGTTGTCTAACTGAATTTTGAAGACTTCCCAAAAAAGTTAATACATTACATTTAACAAAAGCAAAAGATTAAATTCTTTCAATAAGCCCTTCAAGCTCGTCTTTTGTAAATAAATATTTGCTGCTGCAGAATGGACATTCAATTTCAGCTTGACCATCTTCTTCTGCCATTTCTTTAAGGTCTTTTTTACCTACTGTAATAAGGGCACGTTCCATACGCTCTTTTGAACAGTCACATTTGAATGTAACAGATGTACGATCCATGATTTCAATCTCACCAAGAAGTTGTTCTAATACATACTCAATAGATTGACCTTTTTCAAGGCGCTCTGTTAATGATTTGAAATCCTTAATTTTATTTTCAAGGGCTGTAATAGCTTCATCTTTTGCATTAGGAAGTACTTGAATCATAAGACCTCCAGCTTGTTTGATACTGTAATCTTTATCTACAAGTACACCAAGCATAACAACTGAATTTGTTTGCTCAGATACTGCAAAGTAGAAACTAAGGTCTTCTGCAATTTCACCTGAAAGCATTGGCACTTGTCCTGAATATGGTTCTTTAAGTCCAAGATCCTTAATAACTGTCATACCTGCATTACCAACAGCTTTTGCTACATCAAGTTTACCAAATTCGTTAAGTGGAAGGTCTACATGTGGATTATAAGCATAACCTTTTACTTCTCCAGCTCCGTTAGCTTCTACAACGATTCCACCAATAGGTCCATCCCCTTTAATAATAATGCAAACTCTATCACGGTCATTTTTTAACATATGTCCCATCATAGCTGCACCTGTTAAGGTTCTACCAAGAGCTGCTGATACAACTGGCGATGTTTGGTGTTTTTCACAAGCTGTATCGACAAGTGTTTTTGTATTGGCACCGAAGAATCTAAAATTCCCAGCCTTATCAATACCTCTAATCATATAATCTTTATTTTGTGTCATTATTTTATTTCCTTTCTCTTACCTTTTTCTCTCGCAACAAAGGTTGCTCTTTGACTGTCTTCTCTTACTGGTTCAAAGCTATATTCATCATATACACCAATAAGCTCGAGTCCTGCTTCACTAATAAGCTCTTTCATACGTTCTATGCTATAAGCTCTTTGATAATGATTTTCTACGGCACGGTCATATCTACCATCTTCTTCATCTTGAATAAAGAAGCTTACCTCATATTCATTGATGCCTTCTTCTTCATCATAGTAATTTTCCCAAATATAGGCTGATGATGCTTCTTGCTGAGCGAACACACGATTTCCAAGTACTTCTTTATATTTATAAGGTGTATTAATATCAAAAATAAAAAGTCCTTCTGGCTCTAAATAATTGTTTACCCATTTTAAAGTACTAAGTACGTCTTTTTCTTCTACAAGATAATTCATGCAATCACAGGCACTATAAATAAGGTCTACTGTCCCATAAAGTTCAAACTGAGACATATCTTGCATGAGATAAAGAATATTTAATTCATCCTCATAAGCATTTTCTCTTGCTACCATTAGCATTTCTTCTGAGTTATCAATTCCAATCATCTCAATGCCACGACGTGCAAAGATGCTTGTCATTTTCCCAGTACCACAACCTAAATCACATACAATATTAGGTGTGACATTATATTTCTTCATACATTCATCAATGAAATTCACCCATTTATCATAAGGTGTATCTTCCATGAATGTGTCATATACTCTTGCAAATTCATTATAAGCTTCCACTTTACGCACCTCGCTAGCTATTTATGTCTAACAATTTATTATACATGTTTTATCTTATTTTATCTAGTATGGACAGTAAAGATATAAAATTAACATTTTAAATTTTTATTGTTTTTTTATCATATTATGATACTATATAATAT
>NZ_CEVXFV010000070.1:0-17662 GCF_982396655.1 Cellulosilyticum sp.
TTGGACATTTGTAGATGACTTTTAAGTACAATATCACTTAACTTAATGACATTGCCTATTGGAGTGCTTCTTTTAAAATGCTTACAGCTTCATCAATTTGCTCTTTTGTAACAATAAGTGGTGGTACAAAACGAATAACATTTTCTCCAGCGCTTACGATGAGCATGCCTTTTTCAATACATTTGCTAATGACTTCTTTAGGTACTTTTGTAATCGCTACGCCTTGCATAAGTCCAATGCCTCTTACATCTGTAATACAGTCAACTTGCTCTTTAAGCTTATTCAGTGATTCTGTTAAATAGGCACCTACTTCTTGAACATGTTGTAATAAACCATTATTAACCAGTTCATCTATTACAACACATACCCCACTTGTTACAAGTGGATTGCCACCAAACGTAGACGCATGGTCACCAGGTACAAATACAGCCACTTCTTCTTTGCACATCATTGCCCCAATAGGTACGCCGCCACCTAAGCCTTTTGCCATGGATACGACATCTGGGTGGATTCCAAAGTTTTCATAAGCAAAAAGTTTACCTGTACGTCCAATGCCTGTTTGTACTTCATCAATCATGAATAAGGCATCATACTTATGACATAACTCCTGAACTTGTTTCAAATACTCTGCCTGTGCTGGAATAATACCACTTTCACCTTGAATAACTTCAAGTAATACCCCACATGTATTTTTATTAATGATTTCTTTTAAACTTTCAATATTATTGTATTCTGCATATTGTGTGCCTGGCATAAGTGGCAAGAAATTCTTTTGATATTTCATTTGCCCTGTTGCTGTCAATGCCCCACATGTTCTGCCGTGGAATGATTGTTTCATCGAAATAAGTTCTATCTTATTCTCATTTTTCATCTTGCCATATTTTTTAGCAAGTTTAATAGCTGCTTCATTGGCTTCTGCCCCACTATTACAGAAGAACACACGATCAAATTCAGAATTTGTAACAAGTGCTTTAGCTGCACTTACAAGTGGTTCAGTGTAATAGTAATTTGAAATGTGCATAAGCTTATCAACTTGATTTTTAAGTGCCTGTGATAACTTTTTATGCCCATACCCTAAAGCATTTACTGCAATCCCTGCGCACATATCTAAATATTTTTTACCATTTTCATCATATACATAAACGCCTTCTCCATGTGTAATCACAATCGGATAACGGCCATAAGTATTCATAATATATTTGCTGCCTTCTTCTACAATTGACATTCTTCTTCCTCCTTTTTATATAACATGGTGCCAATACCGTTTGGTGTATAAATTTCTAGGATTAAAGCATGTTTTTTACGCCCATCTAATATATGGACCATTGAAACACCTTTTTCAATAGCTTCCATACAACATTCCACCTTAGGAATCATCCCACCTGCTATTGTGCCATCTGCTAAATATTGTTTTGCCTGTTTATCACTTAAGAATGAAATCAGTGATAACGCATCATCTTTATCTTTAAGTACACCTTCAACATCTGTTAAAAAGACTAACTTTTCTGCATTAAGCGCACTTGCGATTGCTACTGCTGCATAATCTGCATTAATGTTATACGTATTGCCTTCATCATCTGCCCCTATTGGTGCAATAATTGGAATGAAATCATTATCAATAAGTGAATTCAGCAACCTTGTATTAACCTTTACAATTTCCCCTACATACCCTAAATCTACACCATCTTTTTCGATTTTCTTAGCTCTTAACATCTTGCCATCTTTACCACAAAGTCCTACAGGACAGCCGCCTTGCTCTGCAATCATTTCAACAATTTGTTTATTTACTTTTCCTGCTAAAACCATTTCTACAACTTCCATTGTCTCTTTGGTTGTCACACGAAGACCATTAATAAATTTAGACTGAATATCAAGCCTACTCAGCATACTATTAATTTCAGGTCCACCACCATGAACAATAATAGGTTTAAGTCCTACTAATTTTAGAAGCACAATATCCTGTACGATTGTCTTATTAATTTCTGGATCTAACATAGCACTTCCGCCATATTTAATGACAACTGTATTTCCATTAAATTCTCGAATATAAGGTAGTGCATCTATAAGCACCTTTGCCTTTTCTAAACCATCATCTTTCACTGCTAAAAACCCCCTCATATTTTTTGCTCTATTTTCCTTAAGTCCACTTCTAATTAGCTTCTATAATCCCCATTGATTTTTACATAATCATAACTAAGGTCACAGCCCCATGCTGTTACACTGGCATCCCCTTCACCCATTGTAATTGTGATTTTAATTTCTTTTTCCTGAAGTACTGTTTTAGCTTTTTCTTCACTGAATTTCACTGGTAAACCTTCTTTTAGAAGACAAACATGACCTGCAATGCTCTCAAAGCTAATATCTACTTTGTTAGGATCAAATGGTACACCTGAATATCCCATGGCACAGAAAACTCTTCCCCAGTTGGCATCTTCACCAAAAAATGCTGTTTTTACAAGATTAGAAGTTAAAATGCTTTTAGCAATTGTTTTCCCTTCTTCAAAGCTTTTAGCCCCTTTTAAATTAACTTCCAGAAGTTTGGTTGCACCTTCACCGTCTTTTGCAATAGATACAGCAATATATTTACATACTTCAAAGAGGCAGTTACAGAATTTGTCAAATGCTTCTCCTTCACAGTCAATGACCGCATTGCCCGCTAAACCATTTGCAAGTACTAATACACTATCATTTGTACTTGTATCCCCATCTACTGTAATCATATTAAATGATGTATCAATACATTTTTTAAGTGCTTTTTGTAGCATTTCTTGGGTAATGTTTACATCTGTTGTCACAAAGCCAAGCATTGTTGCCATATTAGGATGAATCATGCCTGAACCTTTGCCCATACCACCAACTGTAAATGTAACACCATTTATTTCTTCTTCTACTGCAATTGTCTTTTTAATTAAATCTGTTGTTAAGATAGCTGTTGCTGCTTCTTCTCCGCCTTCAAAACTAGCTTCTAGATTTTGAGCTACCGTTGGAATTCCCACTCTTAATACATCCATAGGTAAATTTACACCTATAACCCCTGTAGAACAAACAAGTACTTCTTCTTTTTGAACACCTAGTGTCTCACTTAAAATTTGTGCCATTTCTTCCGTATCTTTAACACCTTGCTCGCCTGTTGCTGCATTGGCATTCCCGCTATTTACTACAATTGCATGCACTTTATTATGTTTTTCTAAAACTGCTTTATCCCAAAGTACTGGTGCAGCCTTTACCACATTTTGTGTAAAAGCACCTGCAAAAGTACATGGTGTTTCACTATATACGATTGCTAAGTCTTTTTTCTTTACTTTAAGCCCGATATGGCCGCCTGCTCCTTTATATCCTTTTGCTGCTGTAACGCCACCTTGTATTAGTTTCATGCTTATCCCTCCAAGAATCCAATTTCTATTTTAATTTAATTTTCAATCTAATTTATATATGTTTATAATTATATGATATTTTTATTTTTTTGCAATACCTTTTTCAGAATTTTTATTAATAAATTTGCATTTTTATTCAATCTTTATACATTCCAATTTCTGGTCAATACTCTTGTAAACATAACAAAAAGGATAGACACAAGCTTTTTAAAGCTTATTATCTATCCTTCTGCATTTTCATTTTATGCATTTCAACCCCATTACTACTATTTATATTAATTCAAGGTAATTACTGTTAATTCTGGTACACATGCAAATCTAAAACGTTGCTGACTTGTGCCAATTCCTACATTGACATAAAGCTTCATACGTGGATTATCTGTCATCTCATACATGCCCTTGATATATTTATGTCCCTTAGGTGGGGTTAAGATAGCCCCTTTAAAAGGCACTCTTACCTGTCCACCGTGGCTATGCCCTGATAACTGTAAATCTACTGGATACTTAGCTACTTCATCTGCTAAATCTGGCTCATGACATAATACAATATTAAAATCCTTACTTTTTATGCCGGCCATAGCCTCTTGTAAATCTACCTTTCCCCATACAGCATCATCAAGTCCTATGATGTTAATGGCCGCGCCACTTGCTAAAGTAACCGCACTGCTTTCATTGATTAATAACTTAAAGCCACTATTCTTCATAATCTTACTATAGTTTTTAAAACCATTTCCGCCATAATCATGATTCCCAGCCACAGCATATTTTCCAAATGTGGCTTTAAGCTCACTTAATATGGCTATCGTCTCATCAACCTGCTTGAAACTTTTATTATTGTCTATTAAATCACCTGTAAATACAATGAGGTCTGGATTTAATGCATTAATTTTTTTCACAACACGTGCTAAATGGTCCATATCATAATCAGGACCTACATGTAAGTCACTACATTGTACAATCTTCAAGGAATCACCTAGTTGCAAGCTTTGGGCTGTCACATTTACTTCATTGATAGTTAAAAGTTCTGGCTCAATATATCTCGCATAAACAAAAACACATATACCTACTATAATACAAAATGTCATTAACTTCACCACGCTTCGCACTATCAAACCAATTTGTTTAATAATTGTTTTAATCGCACCCATTCATACTCCTTTTTTACCTTTATCTCATTCTATCTCTTCTTCCATTAGTCCTTCTAATACCTTACGAATAATCTCACTATTAAAACCTCTTTGGGCTAGAAAACCATACATCTTTCCTTTAAATGTATATTTATCTTCACTCTTGCGTTTGTAATAATCATATTTTTTTATTGCTAAAGCCCTACAGTTTTCATAAGCTTCCTCATTGTCATACCCCTCTTCAAGGGCTGTTTTAATAGTCTCGCCATCCACGCCTTTCATCTTTAATGCCTGTGCAATATAACGTGGCCCTTTTTTAGAAAATCTCTTTTTGTCACTTATAAAAGCCGCTGTTAACTTCTCATCATCAATATACTTATACTTCTTAAGCTTCTCCACTGTAAAATCAATGGCTTCCTCTGTATACTCTTTTTGTCTTAACTTATCTCTAAGTGCCTTTTCAAAATAATTACGTCCACCTAAAAGATAAACCGCATAAGAAAAACATTTATTTTTATTTTCTTCTTCTGCTAGTATCTCTAATGTAGCTTCATCTAGCTGCATACCCTTTTTTAAATTTAGCTTAATGAGTGTATCTTCACTTACGCCGCAAAAAAACTCCTCATCTAAAAAGAGATTATAACGTTCGCCGCTTTGTTGTACAGTAATCTTGGTTATTGTCTTCATCTCTTAACCTCCTTTTATATGAGTTTCATTATAACATATTATAGATTTCATATTTATATAGATTTCACATTTATATAGATTTCACATTTATATAGATTTCACATTTATATAGATTTCATATTTATATAGATTTCACATTTTTATAGATTTCATATTTATATATTTTAGTTATTATAGTTTTTAGTCATGTAAAATCATTGAGAGAAAACTATTTACGTACATGTATATTTCAAGTTTTTAGTTGATTTCTCTATAAATTTTAGTTATTCATAGTTTTTAGTCGGTTTCTCTATACGTCTTTTATTATTGCCTTTTTGTGTTTTTTTAAATCTTCCTTCAAAAAATTACACCTATAACTTAGAATCTCTTTATTCCTTCGTTACAAGTGTAATTTGGTCTTCTTTTATTTTATCTTTATATCCTAATCTTTCTGTAATGAGTGGACTTAACTTAAGGACAATTAATGTTTCTGATGGGACATCTGTAAAATCATAATAGTATTTAATCCCCTCATCTGTTTCTTCCCTTTTTACTTTATAAGGTACTGTGCTATAGACCTCTACTAAGTCCTCTAAAGTTGTATGTTCTATGGCCTTATCTAAGCTCCCAAGCTTTAGGATTTCTTCTGCTAAAATGCTCTCTTCCTTTAGCACTTCTGCTACCATAATACGTATATTTCCAGGCTTTACATACATTTTGCTTGACTTTATTTCAGTGCCATTTGCATTAATAATATACTGCCATTGTCGCTGCATGGCATTTTCAAGTTCTTCCTGTGTAAAGCTTTCTTTAATCGTTTTATTATATGCTTCATTTAACTGATTGGTTATTGTTTCTATATTTGCTTCTATAAGTCTTTCTATCTCCTCTGTCTTTTCTTGTGCCTTGCTTTCTTGTCCATATTTTTGAATAATTACTTGTCTTGTCAGCCATAGATTTAATAAGGCTGACATCATTAAAATAATGGTACTTAATTTAAGCAGATTCTTATAAGTCTTTTTATGCATCTATTTAATATTCACCTCTATGTTTTTCGTTGCCCTTCTCAGTACCACATTACTTTCATTAAGTTCTGTTACAATAATGCTTAGTGTAGCTGATTTATTCTTTGTATAAGATTTTCCACCACCCGTTTTAGGATAATATACAAAACTATTGCCTATTTTATCATCCTGACTTGTGTAAACAGGTTCTAAACTTATATTTTGACCATCTTGTATGATATAAGCTGTATACTGCAATTTTTCTGCTTTTTCATTAGCGCCTACATTAATCGTAATATAATTATTGCTATTAACATACATGGTACCAACTTGATCCTCTTTAGCAATAACCTGTGTTGGCAATAACGCATTATTTTCATCTTTATAATAATCATCTAATAAAGCAGATTGTATTTTTACATTTTTAATCTCAATATCACCATATTCCCTATCACCTTTTACCACGGTCTTTTCTGCTACTGCTTCATACGCATTAGGTAAAAGTAATCTGTTATCTTGAATCTCTGTTCCCGAATTGTTTTTATGTTTTACTTTAACTGTAATGGTATAATTCCAGCCCATGTTAGGTAATGTAATCTCATTGCTTTCTGTATAACCATTTAATTTACCCACAATATTAGTCGTACCCACTGTATCATCTACAGAAAATGCGTAAACCAAATCACACGCCTCAGGCTCTTTTGACTTATCATGCTCACATCTTGCATGAACAATAAAATGGTCTCCAACTATACCTTGTTCATTTTTTTCAGTTACCATTTCAATATCATCTATTACAACTTTATGACCATCCGTAGCTTCTTTCTTATAAGTCAGTGACTTCGTATCTTCAGCATCTACAGAGTATAAATCCTTTAACATAGCTGTTACTGTATAGGTCCCACGGTCCAGTAAGAAGTCTTTCCCTTCTACAATTGATGTTGTTGCTATATTTTTATCCTCAGCCTTTGTCCCGTATTCTTTAATGGTCTTTGTCCAAATCCCCGCTTCTCCTATCGTAAATTGTGTTGTGGGTAATGCTTCATTTTCTTTGCTGCCCGTAGGGATATTAAAAATACTTGTATTAAAGCTTACATTATTTTGGGTATCAACACTATACTCTAGTGGTGTTAATTCATAGATATCTTCACGATTTTCACTCGCCACATTAATGCGTCTTGTTACACGCTCATTGCCTTCTCTATCAAAAAGTACCATTTCAAACACACCAGCACGTTCTGGTGTCCACATATATTCGCCATAGTCGCCTGACTCTAACGTTGCACCATACCCATTAAGCCCGCGTACTTTCATAGTATCACCAGCGTACGTGCTATTGACTGTAAAAATAACTTTCTTCCCTACCTTTGCTGCAATAGGTGCTTCTGTAATAACCCCCAAATCTGTATCTGCGGTGATTGTAACTTCATCCACATCATCTTCTGATAAAACTGACTTCTTCTCTGCATCAAGATTATCCTTTTCATCTTCTATATAGCTTGCGACATCTTGTGTCTCAGTTCCTCTATTGGCTGCCAGCAATAGTACCGTTCCTAAATTAAGCACTAGTAATACGGTAATTGCTGGCTTAAATATCTTATTATATTTCACCTTAATTCCTCCTCTAGTTTTGCTTTTTATTTATTCTCTAGTTTTGCTTTTTATTTATCCTCAGGATTATTGAAAATTACACCTATACTTTTACTTGATATTTGATTCATTTTTTCCTTTAACATATATACCTGTTTTTTTTCTATGGTTCCTGATTTAAGCAATATAAAATAGCCATCACTAGCTTCTAATATACTTTGCGTATAGCTTAAATTCTGAAAGGATGGGGCTTCAACTAGTACAATTTCAAACTTATCCTTCAAGATATGAAACAAATTTTCTACTTCATCTCGTCGAATATACCCTGAATACTCTCCAGTAATATTTTGTCTAATAGGGATAAAGTATAAGTTTTCTATAGCTAGATTACTTATGTAAGGAATCACCTCGCTATATGTCATTTTACTTTGTCTCTGTCTACCTATATCTATAAAGTCCAAAAATCCTCTTATGACTTCTGTTGACTCATTTATTTTCTCTTTACTTAATGTAGGCATCATAATATTGCAATCAATAATAAGTGTCTTATAATTTGCCTTTGCCAAGGCTTTACCAACTTCTCTAATTGTATAGGTTTTGCCCTGCTTGTCTAAATAGCTTGTAAAAGCTATGCAATTATTCCCAGCCCTTATATGGGCATCAATTGCATTTGTCACCATGCGTATAGCTTCTGAATTATCTGCCTGATTATTTTTCTTATCTTTATTGTTTTTCTTATCCTTCTTATCTTTCTTATCTTTCTTATCCTTCTTATCTCTATGTAACTTTTTCTCTTTTGTTCTCTTTCTACCTGTATAATCTGATGCTGCTTTGTCTATTGCTATCTTTTCATCATTTACTGCATTTTCATCATTTGCTATACTTTCATCATTTACTATATTTGCTATATTTTTTTCAGACATATTGTTATCAGATGATTGATTTTCCCTGTCTATAGTGTTTTCTTCTATATTTTCCTGGTTCTTGTTTTCTTCCACTTTTCATCCCTCATCATCTCTACATTCTTTATCTAATAGTTGTAATAACATCCATCTCTAGTAAGTTCATGATTTCTTGTTCTGTTGTAATTTTACTCTTTCTTATCAAGAGCTGTATCAATATTAAAAATAAGCTGCCCATAACACCTACCCCTATACCTATTACAACATTTTTCACTAAATTCGATCGAATCATTCCTTCTGGGGTCTCTGCCCTATCCATGACTTTAAGCATTGCAACTGGCAATAAGTTGTTTGATACTTCTATAAAGCTATCTGCATAGGCATTTACTATATCTTTAATAATTAAACGATTTTCACTCTTACCGGTTAACTCAATGACCAGTGTATCTTCTTTGTAACCTGCTTTTAACATACTTCTTAAGTCTGCGCGTGTTAAACTGTTTCCCCAGTCACCTACCGTTTTAAGTCTATCCAATGTACTATCTAACACAAGATTGGAACTTGCAATCTCCGTATATGTATTTCCTGACTTTACATATAAATCAATATCATTTTTAGTATACTGATCTTCCACAAAATAAAGTGCGGCTTCCTTACTCATAATAATTGTACTCGTCGCTTTATAAGTTGCTACACGTTCTTTATATATGGTTGCAAGTACAGCGACTAAAATTCCCATAGCTACAGCATATAATATAATCCATATTCCGCCCTTAATTTCTTTCAATATATCTTGCAACGTGATGTCTATTTCTAATATATCATCTACCATTGTTATTCCCCCAATTTCAAGACTATATTAATATAATATAATATTCTAACTATTTTTTCCACCTTTCTTTTAATATTCTCAATATTTGATAATTATTTTCCTTTAATATAGCTTATTGATTTTCCTTTTAAAGTATATTAAACTATCTCATATCTTATTATTAGGAGGATTAATTATGGAAATCCAAGAACAAGTATTAGAATATCTTAAAGAGCAAGGTGAACCTATGAAAGCTGGCGACATTGCTGACGCTTTAAACTTAGATAAAAAAGCTGTATCTGCAGCAATCACTTTATTAAAAGCTGAACAAAGAATTTCTTCACCTAAACGTTGCTATTACGCAGCTGTATAAGTAGGTCGAGAAAAGTGCGGTAGCCTTTGAAAAAACAGATGAGGGCGATGTGGATAAGTGCTTGGTTGCAAAGGCTGAAAACCCTGGCACTTTCCTGACATGCAGCTGCGATGGATTCAAAGCGAATATAATCTGCTTGGTTAAATCTAAGTAGATTATATTCGCTAAGAGGCGCATAGGCAGATGGATAGTTGCACTAGCATATAAAAATAACGTAGCTAAATGCTACGTTATTTTTGAATAGAGAAGTTGAAAGGACACTTTTCAACTTCTCTATTCATTTATATACAACAAGGGGGTATCATGAACTAATCTCATGATACCCCCTTGTTTATATTAAATTGAATGTTGATCTTAGACCAGCACGATAAAACGAGTGCTCATAAATTGTGGAGTGTGTAGACTAGCTGTTCCAAGTATCTAGCCTTCTATTTGTTTTGGTGTTCTAGAATGTTGTTTCTTCCCATTCTACTGAGTTTAAGTATTCTTCAACTTTTTCATTTGTCATTTCTGGATTAATTGTTGCTTCGTGAGAAATTGTGATGTTTGACATTGAAATTGCGTATTTTACAATGTCTTTGACATTTTTTTGAGCCATATAACCTGCACCCATGCCTGCTACGAAGGCATCTCCAGCACCTGTTACGTTAACTACATCTGTACATGCTGCTTTGATGATTCCTTCTTCTTCGCCATTATTATAATAAACACCCTCTGTATCTAAGCTAATAAAGATATTTTGTACACCGAGTTCTCTAAAGTGTGCACCAGCTCTTCTAATATCTTCATGTGTTTTGATTTCAAAGCCACATAAAGCTTCTGCTTCGTGTCTGTTTGGTTTTACAGTATGGAAATATTGTAAAAGGTGTTCTACACGTTTTGCTTTTGCTGATGATACAGGGTCTAACACAAATTTTGTTTTCCCTTGATATTTAGTTACAACGTATTCAATAAATGGTGGATTATCTGCACCTAAAATCATATATTCTGCGTTTTCAATGATTTCAGCACGTTTATCAAGTTCTTCATGAGAAAACTCATTTGCAAGTTTTGTATCTACTACTGCTGATACCATCTCACCATGTTCATCTAAAATCGCTAAGTAAGTTGGTGTTGAGCCGCCCTTTATAATAAGTGAATCTTTCATATCAAGACCAACTCTTTCAGCACAACGTAAAATTTCTTGTCCCTTTTCATCATCTCCTAGGATTGAGATAAATTTAGTATTTACGCCTACTCTAGACATGTTTTCTGCAATGTTTCTACATACACCGCCACAAGAAACTTTTACCTTTCCTGGATTAGAATCATACGCTCTGTACTGTGCATATGAAAAACCAAATATGTCATAAATCGATATCCCAAAAACAAGGGCATATGGGTTATTATTGTGTGTCATCTCCATGTTCCTTTTCTCTTTAAATGTTCCTATAATTTTAGATAACTACTATCTTATCACAAGTCTTAATAAATGAACATAAAAAATTTATATAACTATATATTTCCAATTTTTTAGTGTTTCAGACAAACTTTTTTTAAGAAATGAATTTCTTTTGCAAAAATCCACAGTAATACTAAACTAAATATTTTGTATTACATGATTCTTTATTGAATTTGTGCATATTATATTCTATAATGAGATAGCATTTAAAATCACATTTTCAGCAAAGGAGCTTGATTGAAAATAAGATGAATAATATTGATAACAACAAATTAAAATTGCACGGTTTTAATAATCTCACAAAGACTCTTAGCTTTAATATGTACGATATCTGTTATACAAAGACTGCTACTGACAGACAGGCATATATCGAATATATTGATGAACAATATAGTGCTGAAAGATTAACGCAAATTTTAACTACAGTTACAGAAATGATTGGTGCAAATATCCTTAATATTGCCAAACAAGACTACGAACCTCAAGGGGCTAGCGTTACCATCCTTATGAGTGAAGGTGCCGTACCTGAGATTAAACATGCAGAAGCAAAATCTGCTTCTCCTGGTCCTATTCCTGAGATTATTCTTGGTCATTTAGATAAAAGTCATATTACAGTGCATACTTATCCTGAATATCATCCTTATGAAGGGATTAGTACCTTTAGAGCTGATATTGACGTATCTACTTGTGGTGAAATTTCTCCCCTTAAAGCACTTAACTACTTAATTCACTGCTTTGATGCTGATGTGATGACTATTGATTATCGTGTACGCGGCTTTGCCAGAGATATTGCAGGAAATAAACTTTTTATCGACCACCCTATTGATTCGATTCAAAACTTCATTCCTGAACATATTCGTATGATGTACAACATGATTGACGTTAATGTTTATCAAGAAAATATTTTTCATACCAAATGTCGCCTAAAACAATTTGATTTAGATAATTACCTCTTTGGCTATACAAAAGATGAACTTCATAAAGGAGAAGCCAGACTTATTGCAAAGAAAGTTAAACATGAAATGGATGAAATATTCTATGGTACAGTTGTTCGTGAAGCTATGTTTAACTTAGAGGAAGATTATGATGAACCAACCAAATAATACGGGGTATATTCAGGAGGAATTTATGGGTGAATTATGGTATACGGAAAGTCATCAAGAAGATGTTCGTTTTTCTATAGAAATTCAGGCACACTTACATTCTGAACATAGTGACTTTCAACAAATTGACTTCTATGAAAGCAAAACCTTTGGCCGATTCTTTACTTTAGATGGTTTAATGATGGTAACTGAAAAAGATGAA
The DNA here is from genome assembly GCF_982396655.1 of Cellulosilyticum sp. Lineage (NCBI taxonomy): Bacteria > Bacillati > Bacillota > Clostridia > Lachnospirales > Cellulosilyticaceae > Cellulosilyticum > Cellulosilyticum sp. The sequence goes on from NZ_CEVXFV010000070.1 coordinate 12,594, forward strand.
TTTATTTATCATGATATGATTAGCCACGTACCTATGGCTGTCAATCCATCTATAAAGAAAGTTCTCATCATAGGGGGCGGCGATGGCGGCAGTGCACGTGAAATATTACGTTATGCCCACGTTGAACATGTTGACTTAGTCGAAATTGATGAACGTGTTGTTCGCCTTTGTCAACAGTACTTACCCCAAACGGCGTATAAACTAGACCACGACACGCGTCTTCATATGTACTTTCAAGATGGTCTAAAATTTGTGGCGGATGCTCCAGATAAGAGCTATGATCTTATTTTAGTAGATTCTACAGACCCCATTGGCCCTGGTGAGGGCTTGTTTTCTTTAGAATTTTATACAAACTGTGCCCGTATTTTAAGTGATGAGGGGATTTTAATTAATCAACATGAAAGTCCTTATTATAAATCTTATGCTACTGAAATGAAGCGGGCACATCATAAAATTAAGGCAACCTTTCCCATTGCCAAAGTCTATCAATTTCATTTGCCAACTTATCCTTCAGGGCACTGGCTCTTTGGCTTTGCCTCTAAGAAATATGATCCACTAAAGGACTTAAAGGCAGATAGGTGGAAAGACTTTAGCCTTTATACAAAATACTATAATACAGATTTACACATAGGCGCTTTTATGCTGCCAACATATGTAAAGGAAGGACTAGAAAATGCTTAATACTTATACAATGCAAACATTTATTGGCTTTGATAAAACATTCGAGGAGGCAGAAGTTGTTTTATTTGGTGCACCTTTTGATGGTACAACTAGCTATCGCCCTGGTACACGTTTCGCACCTACTGCTGTTCGTCCTGATTCTTATGGCCTTGAGACATACTCACCTTATTTAGACTTAGATCTTGAAGACTATAATCTATGCGATATTGGTGATGTAGATTTACCATTTGGTAATACCCAACGCGCCTTAGATGCCATCGGTGACGTAGCTGGTAGCATTATTGCCTCAGGCAAAAAGCCACTTATGATTGGTGGGGAACATCTTGTAAGTCTTCCTGTTATTCAAAAACTTCATGAAAAATACAAAGACTTACACATTATCCATTTTGATGCCCACACAGATTTACGTGAAGAATATCTAGGTGAAACACTTTCTCACGCCACTGTTATTAGACGCGCTTGGGATACTGTGGGAGATGGCCACATTTTCCAATTTGGTATTCGTTCTGGTATGAAAACAGAATTTGAATGGGCCAAATCACATACTTATTTAAACCCATTTAATACAAATACTTTAGAAAATGTTGTTAAACAATTAGCTGGCAAGCCTGTTTACTTAACCATTGACTTAGATGTCCTTGACCCTTCTGTATTTGCAGGTACTGGTACCCCTGAGCCAGGCGGTATTACTATGAAAGAACTTTTAGATGCACTTGTTACAATGAAAGGCCTAAATTTTGTAGGCGCCGATCTCGTAGAACTTGCACCACATTATGATGCAAGTGGTGTATCTACTGCCGTTGCTTGTAAAGCTATTAGAGAAGTAAGCCTTCTTTTAGGTCTTGCTTAGAATCTAAAGATTATAGATTACTTTAAAAGGCGATGAATAGATTTCTATTCATCGCCTTTCTCATCATCTTGTCGCTTTTGTTTACTAATTTGGTTTACACTTGTGATAATTCTTTTAACTTTCTTTTGCTACGCTTGCACAGAGAATGGCACCATAAGCTGGATGGTCTGGTTTTAAATCTGTATATGGATTTTGTATATTGGTATCTATACAATTTCTATTGAACAATTCATTTAAAACCATAACAGCTTCTGCCCTTGTTACATCTCCTGTTGTTTTCGTCTTAACTTTTTCCTCTTCACCTACATATGGCTCAAGTTTCTTTAAGATATCATTAAACTCTGTCCATGTAACAGGTCCCTTGGTCTTAAAGGTACCATCTAAATAAGTGGACATGATTCCCGCCTTTGTAATGTAGTTGATACTATCTGTACTATAACGTTTTGGGCTTAAGTCCGGAATAGTATTTGCTTCCTTAGGTACATTATCATCTGTTAAAAGTCTTGCTATCATTGTAGCCAGTTCTTCTCTTGTGACAGGTTGGTCAGCTCTAAAGGTTTTATCTTCATAGCCACTGACATAAGGAAATTGCCTTTCAGCTGTTTCTGAACTTGCTTCTACAATTTGCACACAAATTTTAGTTTTGACTCTGCAACCATTTTCCTCATACATAACCTGTACGCTATGAGGCCCTATTTCATCCTTGATTTCATCATAGGTTGTCTTATAATCTGTCACAACTTGTGGTACTTTATTACCTTTATAAATGACGGATACCTCTAGTAAATTTTTAAACACATCTTCCGTTGTCCCTTTCGGTATATTGACCTCTTGCGGTGTTACTATGAGCCGCTTCGGAATCTGCTTTGGGGCTGCTACCTGTGCTACAGATTGCACATGTACTTCTCCGGCAACCACAAGTGCTGTTGGAATTAGCACAAGACAAATTACAAAAACCGCAATAACTTGTTTTATTCTAGCTTTCATAATATGCTCCTTTTTAGATTTTATATCATTTTCAAACATATTATCTCTAATAAAACAGTTTATTATGCAAATTTTTCTATTTATGATTCATGATACTTTTATAAAATTGTTAAATAAGCATACAGCAGTTCAATCGTATTCTCTAGTGCAGTTATATGTGTACGTTCCATCCCATGTGATGCATGTACACCCGGACCAATAAGTGCACCGCGTATATTATTGCCACCTCTAAGTGCAGCCCCTACATCCGACCCGTACATTGGATAAATATCTACTGCATGTTTAATCTTCTTAGCCTTTGCCAGCTTAATAAGTTTGCTTGTCATATAGTAATCATAAGGGCCCCCAGAATCCTTGGCACAGATTGAAACATCTAATTCTGTACAACTTAAATCTTCTCCAATGCATCCCATATCTACTGCTATCATTTCGGTAATTTCCTCAGGAATATAGCTAGAACCATGCCCTACTTCCTCATATACAGAAATAAAAATCTTCGTTGTATATTTAGGTTGTATGTTTTCTTCTTTTAGAAGCTTAAGTAATGTCATGAGACATGCCACACTGCCTTTATCATCAATAAAACGTGATTTTACAAATCCACTTGGTGTAATCACTGTTTTAGGGTCAATGAATATAAAGTCTCCTGGGCAAATCCCAAGCTTCTCTACATCTTCCTTGCTGCTTACAACTTCATCTATGCGTACCTCCATTGTTTCTGGAAGCCTTGCTTTATCCTTACTATCCGTATAAACATGAGCGGCTGGACTTGTACTTAAAAAAGTACCTGTATAAAACTTTCCTTCTCTTGTACGAATCTTACAATACTCACCATCTAATGTAGCTGCAATAGGCCCACCTATTAATGTAAATCTAAGCTTTCCATCAGCTGTAATCGAGCGAACCATAGCACCTAACGTATCCACATGTGCAGAAAGTCCAATGACCTCTTTCGTACTCTCTCCAGGAATCGTAATAATCCCGCATCCTTTATTCGTCTTCTCAAACCTATATCCAAAATGAAGTGCTTCCGCCTCAATAATATCCATCACATCATAGCAAAAACCACTTGGACTATGACAATTTAAAATCATCATTAATATATTTTTTAAATACTCTCTATCAATCTTCAACTTCATTTTATGCTCCTCTACTTCTTAACTTTTCACGCTATTGGCTTTTCCACTATTCCAATTAATAGTGGCAGTTTCGTCTCATTATCAATCACAGCATATAAAAATGGTGAATTAAAAATTATGGACTTCTCTGTTCCTTCCTCAATAGCTGTTACCGCGTTCACCTGGCTAGTATTTGTCACTGCACTACTAGTCCCTTTTTCATCTATTTGTATGTAATTTCTTTGGAGAACCTGACTGAGATAAAGTTTCTTTTCTTCATCAAACACTTTGCTAAAGTCTGCATTCTCTTCATCAAAAGGTGTTTCTATCCCTAGTGCCTTTAGGCTCATACTTAAATCAACATCACTCTCATATGTAAATTTTGGAAAGGCTACGATGGCTTTCTGTGTACTTTTAGAATGAATAACCTTTTTAAAGCTTTCACTATCTAAGCTCTTAACATAATCATAAATGCTTGTACCATCCGTTGGTCTTATGGCTACAAAACTACATTTATTGTCTACATATGATTTAATAAAACCTTCAGCCTTATCACCTTCTAAATAATTTTCCTTAGAATATAGATACTTCACACTTTGTTTCTCGCCATTTGTAAGTTTAAACTCACCTCCTAATACATCGCTGCTTTCATAAGGTTTTAGCCAATCGGCCTTAAAATTCAGGCTGCTTAATAAATAAATACTTGTCGCATCCTCTATGCTTTTTATGGGACTCACAACGTTTCCCATAGTCGCCTCTTTTACCCATTCATTAATTTTATTTACGGTATTATCCTTAGAAAAGTCTGCTACAAAGAGGTCTGCGCCATAATAAGTTGCATTCACTTTTAAGAAGTAATCTTTAGGTATGAGTGTCTCAAATCTTTTTAGCCATATGCTATTTTTGCTAGTACAGGTTAAACTTGTATAGCCACTGAATTTCTTGTTTAAGGCAGCAAAAGCACTATTTATTTCGCTTAAACTATAACCCCCTAAAAAACTTTGAATTTCATCTAGTGTCTCACTTGCAGCACCATTTTCTAACATACCTAGCGCCGTAAGCGTTGTATATGGTGCTAGAAGGCTATTTTCCTCTTTTTGAATACTACTTTGGAATAAGTTAAATCCTGCATCTAGTAAACTTTGTGTCATCTCCCCTGTTAAATCAGGAATATGGACCTTCACCTTTTCTACCTCAGCAGATACATTTTCTACACCTTTAAATAAAATTCCGCTACTAAAAAGCTTGATACTTATAGCGCCTAGCATAATGCATGCTATGGAAACACAAGCTGCCAGTACAATTCTTGCTAGGCTTCTTAGTCGCCTCTCCTCTTGCTTACGCTTATATTTTGTACTTTCCATATGTTCATCTCCTTATGTAGCTATATTTTTATAAAGTGAACCTTTTTATATTTTAGCATATTTTATTTA
>NZ_CEVXFV010000071.1:0-17545 GCF_982396655.1 Cellulosilyticum sp.
GTATTAATGGAAATATTTTTAAATGTTCAAATGCATGCTCGTACACATCCTGAAAAAAATGTCTTTAAAGATAAAGAAATATTCTTTGCAGGGTATTATGATAAAAATTCAGACATACTAAAATTTACAATCTGCAATAGAGGGATATCATTTAAAGATAATGTTAAAAGTAAATTAGGCCTTCTTTTAAAATCTGACCATGAGTATATATCATTAGTCTTAACTAAGGGAATGTCCTCAAAAAAAACTATTCCTGGTGGAATGGGTCTATACTTCTTACATAATTTAATTAAGAATAGTAACGGATATTTATCTATATGTTCTGGTAAAGGCCTATACTCTATCGAATCGAATAAACCAACAATAGCTTTCGATAATCAATATGAATTTCCTGGCTCATTAATATCAGCGTCTTTTAAGGTTAATGCATTATCAAATATTCTAATTGATGATATTTCACCTACTATGATTTTTACATTAAATGACATAATTTCCACTGAAGGAGGCATATAAAATGTGTTTAATCTGCTTTTGCAAAGATAAATTTCAATTTCATTTACGAACTGTTTCTCAAATGCAAGGTCCAAGTTTTGAACATACAATAACACATTACATGGAAAACTTTATTTCATCATTTAATCAACATTCTTCTTTGGGGCTATGTGAAAATCATCAAGGTTTTCACATACTAAATAAACGGTTAATGGAAATAGGTACAGATGAAATACGTAATGTATTTACTCAAATACATAATATATATGTTTTATGGGTAAATTCTAATACCGTAGATTCAATGAAATGTTTGGAAACATTGTTTAAACAATATAACTTACATGAATTTACAAGATATATTGATGATGATATTTTCTTTAGAGGAAGATTATCTAATATACCTCTATCAGAATGGGATATGTATCATATTCCATTTAACAAAAGATATCTAATAAAGAATCAAAGATATAGCCTCGGAGGACAACCAATTCTATATCTATCAAGTTCTCCATTGGGTGTATTTAATGAACTTAATATATCTCGTGAAGATATTGATACATTAAATAAGTTAAATATATGTTCTTTTTTATTAAAGTCTGATAGTACACCACGTAAAATACTTGATTTTTGTAATTACTTTAATTCTATATCAATCAATGATGACTGCAATATGGATTTTATACAAACTACAACAACTAAAGTAGATACTCCTGAATATATCTCTTCTATGATTAACAATATGATTATATCTACAGACAATAATGATTTTAATGAATCTAATGCCGTATTAGATGTAAAAAGTAAGTTTATCCTTATGATATTAGCATCTTGTTGTAGTTTTAATCTACATAAAACAATATCAGAACCTTTTTTTATAGAAGAATATGTACTTCCTCAATTAGTGGCTCAGCATTGCCAAGAAAATAACTTTGATGGTATAATATATGCATCTTGCAAAACATATAAAAATAACGAACTAAATTTATCAGATGATTTAAGCAATTATGTCGACAGGTTTAGTGATAATTTAGCTTTATTTACAACATATAGTCTTGATAATTCAAAAGACCCATTATATGTATATGATAAAAATTTATATTCTTTACTAAAAATCACTTCTCCTCTACATATATCTCCTAATTTAGATAATTTGGATATAAAAGATATAGAAAAGGAATTTAATTGCTTTATAAATGATTACTCAAATAAAAAAATAACAAAAGAATTACAAAAAATTACTGCTAACAAAAAAATAACTTTATTAACTCATATAAGAAGTATATTGCCACATATTAATGAATATTTTAAATTAATTGAGGGAAAACTTCATATAATTTTATTATATAACTTAGTTATTATTTCAAAAACTGATGTATATATTAATGACGGAGGGATATCGCATGTATAATAATAACGAAATTAAATTAGATTTATATCACATACTAGAAACAAAAAATGTAAAAAAACCAACAGGCGAACGTCCAAGTGAAGGTGATATTATATTTAACTACATTTGCCAAATACTAGATTCCAAGGAGTATTCTTCTATTAGAATAGATTTATCATCTTTACCTAATTTTACATCTGCATTTTTAAATAATGCTATTGGTAAATTATTTATCAAATATAATCATGAAGATTTATTTAAAATCTTGAAAATTGAAGGTGTAACAAATAGTTTTGATTTTAAATTAATCCGTGAAACAATAAAAAATGCAATAAATTTTTCTATTAATAATAATCCAGTATAAATTAAACTATAAAATTTAGAGAAATATACACATTTTTATATGGGTATATTTCTCTGCTTTTATAGTTTATTTATTTCATTAAACTTTATATTTACAATATCTATCACATCATTGCTTACCTTGAAGTTGCTAATATACAATATCTTAAACTTACTAAAATACTTCCTCTCCTTGTAGATCTGCTCGTAGCTCTTAAGCTTTTTCTTTAATGAATTATTAAAACGCTCTACCTCTACAATTAATATCCCTACTTCATTACCTTTCTGTAATGCCATAATTGCATCTGGCCTAATATTATCTAATTTAACCTCTCTCCTAAACTCTATAACTTCATATCCAAGTGATCTGGCATATAATATTGTTTTAGCTGCTATATTAAGGTGCTCTATTTGACGTGGCCTTTGTTTGGCATAATAAAAGTACTGCTCATTGGGTGATTCTCTAAATCGTTTTAAGTGGCCATACTCCACCAATTTATTAAGTCGCCGCATGGCTACTCTATAACTTGGGTAAAATAACTTATAAATAACATCACTCTTACAGGGATTAGCACTTACAAATTCAACAACTTTTAAATCACGCTCTGTCATATAAGCTTTCTAAGACTTTCTATATCTTTTTGTGGTACCTGCTGCTTATAACTATTACGCTCATAACTTTCTATAATGCTTTTTCCTGTAAGCTTATCACCTATTTGTTCAAGAATTTCTTTGTCAGTTAGATAGTATGACTTAAATAATTTAATAGCTCCACCAATCTTTATAAAGCCCTCTCCAGGCGCTTTCAAGTCACGGCTTGCTATATAATTCCCCTTCTGACTTGTTACAATCTCTGAATCAATATCCGTCTCCACGTGAAAAGAAACAATGTTTTTAAGGTTACACTTAATATTACCTGGTAGCACATCAGCAGATGGACGCTGGGTACATACAAAAATAATAATATTCGCTGCTCTTGCACGACTTAAAAGTTCAAATAACATTTTCTTTGCTTCTTTACTTTCAATTAAGCCATTATACTCATCAATGATTAAAAATACTGGTTGCATATCTCTATATTTCTTATTATACTCCTTAAAAGATTTGCAACCTGAACTTAAAATTTTAGCATAGCGTTTTTCCATTAATTCTAATGTTTCAGATAGGATCTTAATAGCTGCATCTATTTTTATTGCAAATTTACTTAGTTTAGGATACTTCCTATACATACCAAACTCTACGCCACCCTTTAAATCTACAATGCGTACTTCCCAACTATTAAGTATAATCTGTAACATAATGATATTTAGAAAAACGCTTTTACCTGTACCTGTAGATCCAAATACGCCTGTATGCATTTCTGTACCTGTTAAATCTAACCTCACAGGATTTCCCTTCATATCTATACCTATATTGAAGATACACTTCCCACTAATATTATTTTTAAAGTCCATAACGCACTTTTCAGGATAACTACTTTTAACTTTGGTAATAATAACATAGTATTTATCCTTTTGAATTAATAAGCTGCTTTTAAAACTATTCTCTAGGGCTTCTTTATGCTTTGCAATATCACTATAACTCAGCCCCATTGGTAAAGCGTACACATATTCAATATTATCTCCAGCCTTACGACATACAATGCGCTTAGGTGTAGCACCTTCTTTATTGACTACCCCTAAGTTTAACCATATCTTTTTTTCATCTTGCCTAAGATCTAACGCACTAAGTACTAAACAACCAGTTACTGCAACTATACCTGGTACTATTAATATTGGCATCATACTATGTGCTCCTATCATTAGCATACCACCTACATATGTTGTTACTAATTTACTATTCATAACTTATTCCCCCTATACATTCCACTATACACACCAGTATTCAATCCATTTGTACACCATGATTTATGTGTTTCAATGTCTCATATGCATAATTTTTACTCATTTACTCGCCTACTCGCTTCGCCCTAGGCTCGTATTTTTTTGCACCGATTTCTACCCATACGCCCTACTCCTAATTCACCATATTGCTAAACACTTGAATGATATCAAATGCATCCTTTACAACTTTAAAAATCGTCATTACACACGTTACACCTGCAATAATATTCACCTTTACTATCCATTCCTTTTTACCTGCTTCTTCTAGTAAAGCATCTACTATAGATACTATAAGTACAAATGCTCCAATCTTAAATACAAGTGCCATCCCTTCAGCTAATGTGATACCCATCATACATCCCTCCTATAATTCACAATGTGATCTTCTATGCTCTTAAGCATATTAAAAACAATATTAAGCGTCTCTGGCGTAACCTTATCGCTCATAATAGCCTTATCTCTCAAAATCAATTCATTGATGTAGCTACTTTTATTATCTTTGGTTTGCAGCACTTCAATAGCTTCTACAGATAAATTAAACGTTCTATTCATAAAATCCCTCCATTTTTTATTTAATTTTTAAATAAATTTTATTTACGATTCATAATATGCAACGAGCGTTTCACTTTATGACTCATTTTATATTTAATATAAAAATCGATTTAATAATTTATTGTTAAAATTCAAAAATATAGTAAAATATACATATAAAGAAAGGAGCAAATATATGGCCGTTACATATGAGAGATTACGAATTGAAATGGCAAAAAGAAATATTGAATGGAAAGATCTTGTGAAGGCAGATATTATATCTCAACCAACACGTAGAAAATTTGTAAGAGAAGAATATGTTGACTTAAAAAGCCTAGAACGTATTGCTAATTATTTAGGTGTTGATATTGGAGATATTGTATGCATCAAAAAAGACTCGAACTAAATTGTTCGAGCCTTTTTTGTATTCGTTGCAAATACTCTATCACATATTTTAATAGTCAACCAAATTGCAAAGATGCCTATAAGCGATATACCTAAATATGCCCAATAACATTCAGCAACAACTTGATTTCCACCACTTAGAAAATTAATTACTTTATCTACAATCTTAAATCCAATCATCAAAGCACCTGGTATAAGCAATACGATATTACATAGTAAAACAACTAAGGCTATAATACCATATACAATGCCATACTTTTTAAATACGTCAATTATAAATAGTTTTCGTAGAAATCCTTTATTACTCGTGTCAAACTCTAACTCTTCTTCTTCGTCCATAATATCTATTCCCCCTTATTCTTTTAAAATAATTATATATTATTCACATTATACACACAACTTGTTTTTCTACATTATACCCCTTCTATACATAACAAAATTTAAATATAATAAAGTAATTAACATTAGTAGGAGGCACAAAATGAAAATAGCAATTTACGCACGTAAATCAAAAATGACTGATAAAGGCGAATCAGTAGATAATCAAATTAATACATGTATGGATTATATTAATAACTACTCTTCTGCTGCTGATGCAGAATTTATTATTTTTAAAGATGAAGGATTTAGTGGTGGTAACACACAACGTCCAGAGTTTCAAAAGCTTCTTAAATCTGCTCAAAAAAGCGAGTTTGATACACTTATTTGTTATAGACTAGACCGTGTTTCTCGTAGTGTATCTGATTTTAGCAATACGTATGACCTACTTCAAGCGCATGGCATAAACTTCATATCTGTAAAAGAACAATTTGATACTACAACACCTATAGGACGTGCCATGCTCAATATTAGTATGGTATTTGCACAACTTGAACGTGAAACAATTGCTGAACGTATACGTGATAATATGCTTGCCTTATCACGTACTGGGCGCTGGCTTGGTGGTATTACACCTACAGGTTTTATATCTGAACCAATTGAATATTATGATGCTGATATGCATCTTAAAAAAATGTATAAGCTGGTACCAATTAAAGAAGAATTGTTAGTTGTCAGCACAATTTACAATAAATTTATGGAAGTTAAAAGTTTACGTGGTGTAGAAGGTTATTTACTCACCAATAATATTCTTACTAAAAACAATTGTAACTATGTTCCTGATACCATTAAAAATATTTTAACTAATCCAGTATATGCTGCTGCTGATGAGGCTCTATATGATTATTTAGAAGAAATAGGTTGTGAAATTTGTAATGATCGTAAGGAGTTCACTGGGGAATATGGCATGATGATTTATAACAAGAATGAAAAGATAGGTAAAAAAACTCAATCTAAAGACCATACACAGTGGATTGCAGCTATAGGTAAGCATACACCTCTACTTACTGGAGCAAGATGGGTACTTGTTCAAAAGATACTTGGAAATAACACATCAAAGAGTTTCTTTAGTGGTCAAGATGCTAACTATGGTTTACTTGCAGGACTTATTAAATGTAAAAATTGTGGTAAATCAATGCGCCTAAAAAAAGGCAAGCCAAGCGCTATAACTGGCAAAACTGCATTCACATATGTATGCCATACAAAAGAATTAACAAGACGTAAACTTTGTAACTGCCCTAACATTATTGGGCAAGAAGCAGATGCTGATGTTATGGAATACTTATTAAAACTTACAGATGAAGATTCATTTATACGTAAGACCATTAAAACTAATAACATAGCTATTGCAGAAGATTTAGCAGATATTAACTTACAAATTAATGCACTTCAGAATGAACTCGAAGCTAATCAAAAAGCTATCAATAATGTAATGGAACAGCTCTCACAAGTAGATGTCTCTCTTTCACATCACTTTATTAATAAACTTAAAGATTTAGATAAAGAACAAATTGAACTTAAAGAACGTATGAAAAAACTTAATAGTAGTAAATCAAATAGTGAGGTTAATTCATTAAATATGCAGCTTATAGCAAATTCATTAAATGCCCTTAAATCACTTAAAGAGACAGATGATATTAAAATACAGCGCTCTATTATTCGAAGTGTTGTAGAACAAATTGTATGGGATGGTGAAAGCTTAGATATTCAAATATTTGGTACGTGAAGGGGTGCGACACCTTGTAACAATAGCAAATGCTATTCCCACTGCTGAAGGGGCTATACAATATGCTATGCAAAATAGTGAAATCACACTCCACAATAGTCATTGCCTAGTTCTAGGCTTCGGACGTTGCGGTAAAATATTAGCTTATAAACTTCATGGTCTAGGTGCACATGTAGCTGTAGAAGCACGTTCTACTACTGACCTTTCTTTTATTAGTACTTATGGATACGAAGCTATTCCTTTAAACGAGCTTACACCTCACTTAGGTAGGTTTGATTTTATCTTTAATACAATTCCTGTTGTTATTTTAAATAAGACTGAAATCGATGCTTTTAATCCTGAGGCTGTATATATTGAACTTGCTTCTGTACCTGGCGGTATAGATATTAATTACTGTCATGAACGTGGCATACTGCATATACCTGCACCATCACTTCCTGGTATTGTAGCTCCAAAAAGTGCTGCTGATATTTTATACCAATGTCTTTTACTCATTTTACGTGATCAGGGGGCTTCTCTATGAAAGACTTAAAAGGATTAAACTTAGGGTTTGCTATGTGCGGCTCGTTTTGTACTTTTTCAAAAGCACTTATTTTAATGAAAGATTTAGTGGATATGGGAATCAATGTTTTTCCTATTATGTCCACTAATGCTTATGCAACTTCTACACGTTTCGGAGATGCGACAGATATTAACTTTAAAATTGAATCCATTACAAATAAAACAATTATCCATACAAATGTAGATGCAGAACCACTTGGACCTAAATCACTCATTGATGCATTAATTATTGCACCTTGTACGGGTAATACCTTAGCAAAGCTTGCTTATAGCATTACAGACACACCTGTGTTACTTGCTGCGAAATCACTTCTAAGAAATGGTAAACCTATCATTATTGCTCTCGCTAGCAATGATGGTATTAGCGGTAGTCTTAAAAATATTGGGCATCTTTTAGAAAAGAAAAATATTTTCTTTGTACCACTAGGTCAAGATGATGTGGTTAAAAAACCTTTCTCTCTTGTATCAGACTTAACGAAAGCACCAGAAACCATCGCCCTAGCATTAGAAGGTACACAAAAACAGCCTGTATTCATTACCTACTCTTAAAATATACTTTTTCTTCAAACATCTTAACTCATATCGCTTTAAATTTTAGAGAGGAGATTGCAAATTAACATTAGTTATTTTGCAACATCCTCTTTATTAATTTCTAAATAATTAGTATATTTAAAGCCAATATGTTGAAATATTTTTGGAAAATAGTTATAATTTTTATAAAATAAGTGCATTATAAAATAGATTCTTTTATTATATAGTGCCATATCATTTATAAGGAGAATACTATGGCAAAAAGACATACTAAGTTACGCGTGATTGGAAGCATGATTTTTAGTCTAGTTACTTCCGTACTTCTTCTCTTAGGAAGTATCATTGCGCTTTATTCCAGCTATAACTACACTTCCCGTATTTTAGCCCAAGAAGCAAGTCGTGAAGCAAATGAAGCAATTTCTGAAATGACTCTCGAAATAGATGCCGATACCTCACTCCATAAATTAGCTCATCACTTAAAAGAAAACGGATTTATTTCAAACATCCCTTATTTTAAAGTAGAAGCCTTCTTAGCAAAAGTGAAGCCACCTTTTAAGCCAGGGGAATATACAGTAAGTAGCAACATGTCAAGTAGTGAAATTTTAGCCATGCTTACAACTGATATCACGGATGAAGAAGAAACTGTTCGCTTTATGATTCCAGAAGGTTATACTATTCCGCAAATTGCCGCAAAATTAGACTCTGAAGGCATTGTAGAAAGTACAGTTTTTTTAGATGCTGTTCAAAATAGGACCTATGACTATGACTTTCTAAAAGATATTCCAGAGAATGTTACTTATAAATTAGAAGGCTATCTATTCCCAGATACCTATATTGTTAGAAAAGGGGCTACACCTGAAGAAATTATAGTAAAAATGCTCACACGTTTTAAAGAGATTACTGATAAATACAATACCTATCTAGCTAATACGAACTATAGCTTACATGAAATTCTCTCCATTGCTTCTATGGTAGAAGGCGAAGCCAAGCTCCCTGAAGAGCGTGCTACTATATCTGGTGTCATTTATAATCGTTTAGATGCACACATTAACTTGCAAATGTGCTCTACTATCCAATATCTTTTGGACAAGCGTAAGGTAAACCTTTCTTTTGATGATTTAAAAGTAGATAGCCCTTACAATACGTATCTTTATACAGGTTTACCCCCCGGACCAATTTGTAATCCTGGTGAAGCAAGCTTTGAAGCTGCTCTTTTACCAGAAGTTCATGATTATTATTATTTTGTTGTTGCCGATAATGAAACAGGATCACATCGCTTCAGTGAAACCGCTGAAGATCATAATAAAGCGAAAACGCAATATAAACAAAGTATCGACAAAAATTTTTATGAATAAACTTTTTAAAGGGGTTTTAAGGCCCCTTTTTTGCTTGTTTTTCAAATACCACTTGAATTCAAACGTATTTTCCTTTATATTGACATAGGAGAACATTTTAGAAAGGGACTTTTTATGAGCGAAATTAATTATAGCTACATTGTTGAATATATTCGTGCACTTCATACACCACCACAAAATCCTATCTTAGCAGAAATTGAAACTGCAATTGCCATGGGAGAGGAAACATGGCCAATTATTAAACCTGAAGTTGCAGACTTTATGAAAGTAATATTATCCCTTATGAAACCAAAAGAAATTTTAGAAATCGGAACCGCAGTAGGCTACTCTTCTATTTTAATGAGTGAATGCCTCCCAGAAGGTGGACATATTACAACGCTTGAGCGTTTTCCATATATGCTAAAACAAGCTGAAAAAAACATTAAAAAAGCTGGACTTGAAGATACAATTCAAATCATTGTAGGAGATGCAGCTGAAACACTTCTCACACTTCCTAGTGAAAGCTATGATGTTATTTTCATGGATTGTGCCAAAGGACAATATATTAACTTTTTACCAGAATGTATTAGATTATTAAAACCAAACGGCTTACTGATTACAGATAATGTATTACACAAGGGGGCTGTCGCTAAGTCACGTTACTTAATTGAGCGTAGACAACGTACAACCCATTCAAGACTACGTGATTTTTTATGGACAATTATGCATACACCAGAGTTAAAATCTAGTGTTTTACCATTTGGTGATGGGATTGCCCTAAGTTACAAAATCGGAGGGACAGAAAATGAGAACTAAAAAAGTAGAACTTCTTGCACCTGCAGGAAGCTTAGAAAATTTAAAAGTAGCTGTACTTTATGGTGCAGATGCAGTTTACATTGGCGGAAGCCAATATGGACTTCGTGCAAAAGCAAAAAACTTTACAGAAGACGAAATGCGTGAAGGGATTGCTTTTGCCCATGCGCATGGTGTACAAGTCTATGTAACAGTTAATATTTTCGCACACCATCAAGACTTTGAAGGTATGAAAGAATATTTCTTAGGCCTTGCTGATATGGGCGTAGATGCATTAATCGTTGCAGACCCAGGTGTATTTAGCGTTGTACGTGAAGTACTTCCTGATATGGAAGTTCATATTTCAACACAAGCTAATAATACAAACTTCCATACTGCACTCTTTTGGGCAAAACAAGGTGCAAAACGTATTGTAACTGCTCGTGAGCTTTCATTTGAAGAAATCAAAGCAATGCACGATAATATTCCAGAAGATATTGATATTGAATCATTCGTACATGGTGCAATGTGTATGGCCTATTCAGGACGCTGCTTACTTAGTAACTACATGACAAATCGTGATGCGAATCATGGAGAATGTGCCCAACCATGCCGTTGGAAATATCATGTTGTTGAAGAAACAAGACCAGGTGAATATATGCCTGTAGAAGAAGATGAACGTGGTACTTATATTTACAACTCACGCGACCTTTGTATGATTGAATACATTCCTCAGCTTGTAGAAGCTGGTGTATATAGCTTTAAAATCGAAGGCCGTATGAAAACACCTCTTTATGTAGCAACAGTTGTAAAAGCTTATCGCGATGCTATTGATACTTACTTCAGAGATCCAGCTGAATATGAAGCTAAAAAAGCTTACTTCCTTCAAGAAGTAAGTAAAGCAAGCCATCGTCAATTTACAACTGGTTTCTATGAACATAAACCAACTTCTAAAGATCAAACTTATGGCCATAACTCATATGTCAGAAACTATGAATTCTCAGGTGTTATTCGTGATTATGACGCTGAAACAGGTATGATTACTGTAGAACAACGTCGTAAATTCTCTGTAGGCAATGAAGTTGAAATTTTAATTCCACATGGTGACTTTATCACAACAACAATTGAAGAAATGTGGAATGAAGATGGTGAATCTATTGAATCTGCACCACATCCAATGCAGATTGTAAAATTCAAAGTTCCTGTAGCCGTACCAGTTCCTTCTATTCTTAGAAGGTTTGTATAAAAATTATAAAAAACAGGCATGAATACTAAAAATATTCATGCCTGTTTTTATTTAAACCATTTAAGACACTCATCAAAGGTTAAAAGTTCTATTTGAAGTTTTTTAGCTAATCGCCTTTCCTTATAGGAGACATGGCTATTTGTAAAGAGCATTGCATTAGTGCCTTTATAAAATGGGATGCTTGCTTTTAAGGCATTGAGGTCTGCTGACATGACCTTGTGATTAATACCAATGCATTTTATAGCAAGACTCTCCTCTTCTTTTTGTGCAACAAATTGTACCCCGTATTCTTGCGGTGATTGCGTATCATTAAGGCGGTAACCTCTATTTTTGAGTTCTAGCTTCACCCATGCTTGCCATGCTTTATCATTCATAAAACGTGGTTCTGCTTCTAAAAAGTGTTTTCTAAACCACTTGAGTGGATGGCACCAAAAGGCACTTATTGCCCCGTCTAAATAACTTTCTAACAAGTCTGCTGCTTGTAACATCTGTGCCTTAAGCTGACCGCCTTCTATAATAGTAATACCATTTAATCTGGCAAGTTGTTCAACCTTTTCAGATGCTGTACCTAAAAACAAAATATAGCCTTTACTTCCTTCAGGATAAAAGCTCATTCTCCCTACAAGCTGCTGAACAGCTTCTAAACCTATTTCTTGCTTATTATAGCATTGCATAACTATTTGTTCTTGATTTTTAACAAGCACAAGCTCTTGTATTTTCTTTAATTGGCCTTTCTTACCTTGCACCTTAGTATAATAACCTAATGTTCGATAAAGTCTTTCTATAAAATACGAAAAACTCCCCTCATCTAATTTACTTAACTGCTCTATAGGTTGTTTAAAGTCTTTATAGCGATTTTCTCTGCCATTATAAATATTTAAAAACATGGCACCTAATAAGCCTAGAAGTAATAATGCCTTAAGCCATACTGCTAAATCAGTTATATACCTTAATAAAAATATTAAAACTGTCCACGAAATGCCTATACTAACTAAACGAAGCATTACCTTTGTATAATAAATCATTTTATTTTCATTCATAATATCACCCTTTTGATTATGAACAGAAAATCTTTCCTTTATACATTCATATTAGCGTTTTCTGAATTAATAGTTTGTCTTTCAATAGCTTTTAAGGCCCTACCTACATAAACTAAAGCGATTCCATAATAAATAACGAAAAAATAGGGCACTGTCATACCGATAAGCCCCAGTATAAATTTAAGCAGCATAGGGACAGTTAAGGCATATGCACCTAATTGACAGCTCATTTCATAGTTTGTTTTACAATGAACAAGTGCACCTACAATAATGCCGCCTATTCCCATCACAATGAAGATACTTAATAGCTTACCTATAAAACTAAATAATGTGCCACATGCAATAATAATAGCAACACCTATTCCTCTTATACGCGTTATAAATTCTGCTATATCTGTAGTCGTCACTTCTAAATCCTTACAATTTGCAAATTCTAACATTTCTACTTGGCCTGTGCTTTTTTTAGAATACATTTTAGTTGCACTAATTACAATTCCTTGCTTATAGCCTTCTAAAGCCGCATCATCGATATCCTGTTCCGTATCAATAATAAAGAGCATATCCTCTGCTTTATAAGTAATGGGCATCGTTGCATCTACAGAAAGTCTGCCATCTTGAATACGAAAACTTGGAAGCTCACCTTCAGATTGATTAATAAACTCATTGATTCCCTTGTTAAAGCCATAGGCTGTTTTTAGACTTATAATCCCACCTAAAATTAATGATAAAATAAATATGTACAAAATACCTTTGCCTAATCCTTGCTTTAAAAATACAGCATATGCTTCTGCATTATATAAAGCATTCTTAAACTTTTGAAAGAACCTCATTTGATTCTCCATTTATATCTCCCCCATTTTCTAAAATTGTTCTACTTATTATAACCCAGTAAATTCCATTATGTAAATATTTTTCTGAATTTTATGTTTTATAATGAGAAATTGTATATTTTTCATTTTCCTGGAAACACTTCAATAAGTTATTAATTATTAATCAAAAGGAGGATTTATTCATGCGTTCTTTAAAACCGCTTATTGCCACCTTACTTCTCATTTCAGCTGCCTTCTTCTGCTTGTTTACAAATCCTACAGAAGAAGAATACTTAAAATGGGCACAAACCCAATATCAATCACAACAAACCACATCAAAAAAAGGCCTTGCTGAAGTATTCTTACAAGTTGCAGGGCCTTCACTAATCAAAAAATCTACATCCTCTACAAACTACCTTATTTTTACACTCTTTGAGACTAAATTTGATGGCAGTTGTATGCAAACCATTGGTATCCTAGATCATTTTATTCCGCTTCCAGTGGTTTCTACAGGAAGTTCTTCTTAATTATACATTGATTCTTTTTAATTTTTTTATTGTGGCATAGTACCTTGAACAATTTCATCATTGTATAAAAGTACAGCTCCATTTGTAAAACTAAAGTCATTACTTTGATCATAATTTGACCAGTTACTATTTGCCATACGTGCTTCTAAATTCAATGTTGTACCTGCTGAAAAACTTTCATCTATTTCCTTAAATCCTATTTCCAAATAAGTATCCGCACCTTCTACTGCTGAATCTAGTGTTACAAATTTATAATTTATAGCCTCTGTTGCACTAAGATACCACGGTGCTTTATTAAATTGAATACCTGCATTATCACTGAAAAAGCTTTGACTTACTTGATTTTCTTTTGTAAAGTAATAGCGTATTGTAAATTTTGATAAATCTAAATCTTGATTGCTAGCATTACTTAAAGTATATTTCATCCCTATCGTATTGCCATCAACCGGGCTGCTATTATCTAATGTAAAATTAATGCCTTCTATCTCTGCAATAGGTATTGGTAACTTTACAATATAATTTAAAGGTTCAATTGTTTTTGTCTCACCATTTGTTAGTGTTGCCACAGCTGTAAAGCTCACATTTAATGGCTCTTGCATCTCTACATTAGGTGTTGTATAAGTTGCCACGCAGCTCTCACCTATACTTTCAGCAAGTAATTCTCCATTTGCATAAATAGCTACTTTTTCAATTCCTCCTACAGCGCCTGTACTTTCAGCTGTTAATGTAATTGTTTGAGGTGCATCACTTGCATCAATCTGATTATCATCTACAGAGGATATAAGTGTGAGTGCTGGTGCTTCTGGTAAAGTATACATTACCTTAAATTTAGAATTTGTTGTGGCAACTTCACCTTCTGCTGTAAATGCTTGGGCTGGAGCAGTTTCGCTTATGCTTTTTCCAAAATTAACTTTTAATTATTTTTCATGAGCTTTTTCATTAATCTTGCTTTTAAACCACTATTTCCCTTGAAAATAGGTAAAGTTCCCCTTTCCCCATTTTCTAATACGCTATTCTATTTTCCTTTTGAACTAAGAAGTATTAAACCGATATGTACTACTTTTTCTTAAATTACTAAGTTCCTTATCTACTAATCTTACTACTTCCTTTTGTGTCAGCTTACTCCGTTTTAATCTACGCGCCATAAATACTTGCATCAAATTAAAGGCAATACTCATTAAATATATAATAGCAGTAGCTGCATTCATCTCATGTATATAACAATGTTCAAGTTCACAATAGGTTTTTAAGTTATTAAAAATACTATTTTCTATATCCCACCTCGCATGAATAATTTTATAAATCGTTTGAAGTGCTATTGTAAAATCTGTGGTCATAACAACTACTTGTGTATATTTTCCTTGGGCATTCTTTTGCTGGAACTTAACAAGTCTTAATGGCTTATCTACACCCTTTAAACAAAAGCTTTCTTCATAGGCCACAATTTTTCTATTTCTTTTCTGATCTTGCCACGCTTCTTTGATTTCACTCTTATTAATCTGTGTTTTCGCTACCTTAATTGCTAGATTATGTGTCCCTTTTACTTGTACGATTGGTATTACATTACATGAAATACAATGATTAAACCATACACTATTACTTGCTAATGCATCGTATACTACCACATCTAATAGATGTTTGTGTTCCTTTGTTGCCCGCGTTAATAATCTTTTAGCAACCGTTAATTCACCTTCTTCTTTTTTACTACTATCTACTAGTCCTTGATACATTTCATAATCTATGATTAACCTCGGTTTTTGCCCTACCAATGTCATAAATACAGCATTATGACTATAATCTATTTTCCCATTTCTTTTCATTTGTGCTGCACAATGCTTACAAGATTTCTTTTGACTGCCAAATAATCTTGTGCCATCTAAAGCTGCTACAGTATACCCATCTATCGTTCCTTGTCGAACAACTTTATTCCTTATACTGGTTTTAATAATCCCTCTATTAATATCTTGAATACCCTGTATTTCAACTTTTTTCAATGTATTTCTTATAGTATCTATCTGTGGCAATTTTGTCTGATTTAAGACCAAACCTTTAAAATCTCCGCTCTGCAATCGGTATTTTAATTCGTTAAAACTTTTTATTCTAACTAAAAACCCAAATAGCACGGGAAGTATGACACTTGCCGTGCTATAGGTAGGATTAATCCTTGTATCTGTTAATTTCATAAGGCCATTTTCTATATCATAAACTTTCTTCATATAGCTAATAAGCTTCTTTAAATATCCCCTTTTCATGTCTACTCCTATTATTTTAGATTCAATAAAATAATTATACATTATTTCCATTTTTCATTCAATTATTGAACCTAAAATGCGGATTTTGCAACATATAAATATCTAGAAGTATTTCATTGATTTTATTAGCTCTTGAACATATAGACGCGAAAGTCCTGCTCTTTTACAATTGAAATCACCCCACCATAAAAACACGCCAATTTACTTTCTGTGGTCAATGCGGGTGCACCTTCTATAATGTTTTCTTCATTGGCAGTAGCTGCATTCATATCATGTATGTAACAATGTTAAGTTTCACTTTTAGCAACCATTAGTTCTCCTTCTTCTTTTTTACTACTATCTACTAATCCTTGATACGTTTCAAAATCTATGATTAATCTAGGTTTTTGCCCTACTAATGTCATAAATACAGCATTATGGCTATACTCTATTTTTCTGTTTCTTTTCATTTGTGTTGCACAATAATGACAAGATTTCTTTTGACTACCAAATAATCTTGTACCATCTAAAGCTGCTACGGTATAGCCATCTATCGTTCCTTGGCGAACAAGTTTATTCCTTATACTCGTTTTAATAATCCCTCTATTAATTTCTTGTAGACCATGTATTTCAATCTTTTTCAACGTATTTCTTATAGCATCTATCTGTGGTAATTTTGTCCCACTTAAAACTAACCGTTGAAAATCTCCACTCTGCAAGCGATATTTTAATTCATTAAAACTTTTTATTCTGACTAAAAAGCCAAATAGCACGGGAAGTATGACACTAGCCGTGCTATAAGTAGGATTCACCCTTGTATCTGTTAATCTCATTAGACCATTTTCTATATTATAAACCTTCTTCATATAGCCAATAAGCTTCTTTAAACATCCCCTTTTCATATCTACTACCATTATTTTAGATTAGTCAAATATATAGGTTCTAAAATCTTACAGAAAAATTTATTTTAATATATTACATCCAAATTCCCAATACTATATTCATGATTCCTATATAAATTAATCCCAAATTCATTATTTATGTGCCATTTGCAAGAACCTAAAATTCTTATTCGATCATCAAATAGAGTTATATCTTTTATTTGTACTAAATCTAAAGGATTTTTGTTGCTCTCAAGAATCAATTTAAAATCTTCTTCTGTCACCATACTCTGTATATAGGAACAATTCATCTCATTAGTACATGTATTATAATCTTTAATTATAATAGCTTCAATAAATTGGGTTGTTTCTATTAAATTATTTATATAATACATATATCATAGCCGTTAATTTAAGCCTAAGTTTTTCCAAGTCGAAGTATTTCTTCT
>NZ_CEVXFV010000072.1:0-17402 GCF_982396655.1 Cellulosilyticum sp.
ATATAGAGAAACCAACTAAAAACTTGAAATATACATGTAGGTAAATTTTTTTCTCCCAATGATTTCACATGACTAAAAACTATGAATAACTAAAATTATAAATGTGAAATCTATATGTAAATAATATATTTTTATTTAAACGCTTTATACTTCATTAAAGTTCTTCACCTGCAATACTACACTCTCATCTTTCGGAATAGGTAATGCTTGTAATACCTTCATATAAAAAGCTCTTATTTCTTTCCACTCATAATACGGATAATGTGCTGTCTCAAAGGGCAATGGATACTCCTTTTCATTGTAAAGTAGTTTTACTAAGATATCCTTTTCTTCCTTACTTGCATAAAATATAAATTGTAAATTGGTTGCCATAGGAGAAATGTTGCAATCCCTCCAAATCTTAGACACCTCATTTAAATCATTCGTTTGTTTTGAACCCCCTCGAAGCCCTAATAAACTTACAAAAGGAATAATTGTCTCTGCATGGGCAAAACGTAAAGTAGCTGATTTATCTCGCTTTTCTATTGCTTCATCAGCTTCTTCAATAAAACGACGTAGTAATGCAAATGAAATGTCTGTAGGTAAATTTTGCCCTATATAACTCGGTCCCTTTTCTAAGTAATTCTGCAAATTTTCATTTTCCCAAAAATAACATAATTGTTCCTGCGTAAAGTATTGTGACAAACCTAAATTAACATTCATATTAAAGGTATTTGCATATATATCATAAATTGTAGTTGCTATTTTTAAAGGTTCTAGAATATTAATCCTATATCTTTTCTCAAAAAACTGACTTAAAAAAGGCTCTGCTACCTCTGCTCTTTGCTCAAAAATATGAACACTCTGAATCCATTCTCCGTCTTTCTTATACTTTAAATAAGCTGTATTCAAATCAAAAAAACGTAAAATAGGATCAATCTCATCATTTACCGTTGCAATAAATGTACTAGTTGATACAAATTGCCCTAGCCCCTTTAAAAAAGCTTCCATACTCTGCTTTGCCCGCGTTACATAAGTGGACGTTGCCTCTACTTCTTTACCGAAAGCCTCTGGATTTCTCAAATACATACGTCTTCCAATACCCATTTCCTCTTGTATGCCCCGCATGGTTAAAAGACCATACTTTCCATTTGACAATTGTAAAAAGTGTTTTACCTTGCTTTTCAATCTATACCCCTTAGTTGTAAGCATCTTCTTACTTCCAGCATCACTTAAAACTTCATATAACTCTTTTGCATCTGTTCCACTTGTTATATACCTTGAACCATGCCGTCCTAAATGACTGATATAGATAGGCTTATACCCTTTAGGTGGTGGCATTATTTTAAATCTTTCAAAAGAATACGGTGTTTCTGTTCCTAAATAGCAAATCCCCATATAATAAGCTCCTTTAATTACTTGTTATATAGGGATTATATTCATCTTCTTATTTATAAATGACGTCATTATTGCAGTACATCTAACTTCTTAGCCACCCATTTAGTTGTACTTGCTTGCAATAATAAAGTCACCAAAATTGTCATAAATACCACTGATGAAATCATTTCATAATTAGGTATTTTCATAGAGGCTACCATTCCTGATAAAGCTGCTGGAATAACACCTGTTTCCCTTACCCACATCATAAACAAAAGTTCATTTTTCTTCCATCTTGCTCTTCTATCTGGTAAGGCACAAATTAAGACAACTAGTGGCCTTGCTATAAACATCAATATAACAACGACTAAAATTGCCTTAGGCGCATACAGCAACAAAGAATGTACATCGACCTGTGTCCCTAAAACAATAAAAATTGCCATTCTAGAAAGCGTTGCTATATTTTCTCTAAAATGCATTGCAGAAACAAAGTTTTCTTCTGGTGCCCATAAACCAAATCTCCTCTTATTTCCAGAAATAAGGCCAGCAATAAACACTGACATATAACCACTGCCATGTAAATGTTCTGCAATTTGATAGGCAAATATAACTTCCAGTACAGAGATAATGGGGCCAAATTCTCTAAAAATCCCATATGACTTTTCGGCTGAAACAAATTCTGCTATAAGACCTACGCTTACCCCAATCAATGCCCCTACTACAACCATAATCACAAGCTGAAAAAGACTTTTGCTAAAGGTAAATGAATTAGAAACAATGACAGAAATAAGCGTTGTTACTAAAATAGCACCAACAGCATCATTAAAAGCTGATTCACTAATAACTGTTTGTTTCAGTCTATTAATAATGGAAACTTGGCCAAATACAGGAATCAAGCTAGCAGGGTCTGTCGATGCAATAATGGCACCTAATAATAAACAAATACTAAATGGTAAGCCAAACACAAAATAAACCCCTGCTGCCACCACTAACATAGAAATGACGACACCAACTGTGGCTAATAATCCTACTGTTACTTTAACCTCCTCTAATACTTTTAGTTTAATTTCTCGCCCACCTTCATATAAGATAAAAGCAGAACCGAAGCTAATAATAATCTCATTGGCTACTGGAAAACTATTTACATTGACAACATCAAAAAATATAGGGCCAGCTAATATTCCTGCTAAAAGATAAATAACCACATCTGGCACCTTAATCTTTTGGCTCAGCCAACCACCTACTATACCTATAATTCCGATAACGCCTAATAGTAGCAAGAGTTCATTAGCACTAATCGTTACGATATTTGTCTCACTCATTTTTTTTACCTCGCTAAATTATATTCTAGTTTTAACTTTTACAGTTTGAGGTAAATCTATGCGTTAACTTGTTTTACTTTCTACAAATCATACAAATTCCTTCATATACTTCTTCACCAAACTCATGAATAAATAAATCTTTATTAACCTCATAAAGTGGCTTATAATCTTCTATCTTAAATATCTCGTTATGTGCCTCAACACTTACACATTCAAAATCTAATTCAAAATTACGATAACGTCCCCATCTCCCATACTGCTCAGCAAATTCATCTTCTACAACACTCGTTAAAAATACAACTTCTTCTCCTGTCTCTGTAAGGAAAACTAAAAAGTCTAGTGGAAACATCAGACAAGATAATGGTGAAAGTTCATAGACTGATAAGTTGTTTTCTAATGCATATTGATGGGTTAAACATCTTGCAACACCGTCTTTTCGAATCAGTAGGCCACATCGCCCCTCACAAGAGGTGACAGTCCCCTTTTCATCCACCATTTCAAGTTCTAATTTTTCACCACATCTTAGTAGCTCCTCTGACATACTTTCTATTTGATGTGCTAGAAGCTGTGCATAACGTGCTGGTTCAATCTTAATAAGTTCTTTTATGAGCTGTGATTGATACTGATTAAATACTGCTAGGTTTCGTTTTCCATAATTACAAGGACTTCCGAAACAGCATCCCGCTGCATGTTTCTTAGTACATGCCTTGCAGTTTAAATTTACGCGTTTAATGAGTGCCTGTTTATCTACTAAAAGTGTATAATCTGCCCACTGAATTACACCTAATTCTCGATTTAATAAGTAATTCTTTAAAGGTGTGAGCTGCCTTGTTACAAGTGCATCAACATCATAATACGCCGCAATTTTTATGCCCTGTACAAGCTTTTTAATATATTCATTTTCACTAGCTAGTTTTGCCTGTGTTACAATAAAATTTCTTACTTCCATTAATCTTTTATTAAGCTCCTTCTCTTCATGGTTTACTTTATTATAGCCTAATGTGTCTTTTCCCTAAACCATCTATCATATTTATTTTCAAGGCTACATACACTACTTTAATATAGAGAAAACAACTAAAAACTATGAATAACTAAAATTTATAAATGTGAAATCTATACTACCTATAAATGAGGCGATTGTATGAATAAATTTTCTTTTGTAAAAAAAGTTTTTGTTTGTGCATTTATTTTACCATTAAGTCTGTTTTTAACACTCCCTATCAGTGCAAAAAAAGAGGATAATCCATCTAATTATCCTCAAACAATGGTCAAACTCACACCTTGTTATAAAACACCCACTTCTTTAAAAAGCAAAAATACACTACGCCTTCAAGGTCTAGGTTATGGGGAGTATATTGAACTTAAAGTAATCGGTACCATTCAAAATATACGACTTGTTCAGCTTGTTTATAATGAAGATACCGATGCCTTAGAAGAGTTCGCTACAACTGCAACTGTAGATAAACTTAGCAATAACTGTCTTGTTATTTTCACCTACTTTCCTTGCGGTATGGCTCAGGAAAAACTTATATGGGAGTCTCTTTCTGGTCAGGAAGATTCCTTCCTTATTGCTGAAGATGGCAACGTTGGGCTTAAACCTATTACTTATACCTATATAGATCCTTTTGAAATGCCCAAGCTTCTTACACCACCAGCTCTTCCTACAAAATTTATTTCACCTTCAGATATTCCTGCTTATGAAGCGCTATATTTTATGGTTCCTCTCTTTACAAATTAACTTCTAGCCTTCTTCTATGCTTAGAAAATATTATCAAAGTATACATTTTCTCTTCTCTTAGCTAATCTTACATTAAAGTCTTTCACAAAAGCATCATATTGCGGTGAATCCATAACCTTAGCCTTTTCTGGACATTCTTTAATACATCTAAAGCAAGCTATACACTTTGTCTCATCTAAAATCATCGGATTTTCTGGATTAATTGCTCCTTCTGGGCAATTCGCTGCACATAAACCACATCTAGAACATCCTTCAAGGGTAGTTGGTCTAAATGAACCGCCTGTACCCCCTTCTTTATAAGGCCTATGTCCTGGTACAGTTACTTCTGATAAATCACCATGCGCAATCTTTTCATAAATCTTTTGTGCAAACTTACGGTTCTGCATTAAGTCTTCTTCGTTGGGCCTTCCCACTTGAATTTGCCCATATGTATGTTGTGCCACGACTGCTGCTGCCCCCACTGGAATAAAGCCTTGTGTTTTAACTAAATCATATAATTCAATCAGTGCATCATCAAAATCTCTATTACCATAGACAGCCACAATAATACAAGGTGTCTTTTTCCCCTTAAAATGTTTAAAGCGTTTTACTGCGCCACTATAAATTCTCCCCCCATATACAGGTGCCCCAAATATGACAATTTCATCTTGATTAAATTGTTCTTCCTGCTTTACATTTTTCCAGAGCGTTACATCTCTATCTATAAAAGATTCATCAAATACTTTTGCCATCTGCATTACACTTTTTTTAGTGGTTCCTGTTGTTGAAAAATAAATACTTGTTGCTTTCATCTAATCTCCTCCAATTCTAAAAAGAAATAATATAACTATCTATCATATGCTCCCATGATGCAAAGTTTTCTTGAAGTATCTTACATCATTTTCCTTTTAATTTATTTGATAAACTTCCTATGATTTTAATTATAACGACACTCAGCATAATCCCTATTAAAGCACCGCAGCTATCAATGCGTACATCACTTAGTTGCGCACCCCTTCCTGCCACATAATATTGATGCCACTCATCTGTTATGGCATATATAATACATATCATTAAAGCAAGTAGCGGACATATACTTCTTCTAATTTGGGTTCTCCATAATGTTAATAATGTAACTATCCCCAATATAAAGTATATAAATATATGTGCTAGTTTCCTCACATAATGACTCGGTCTACTCAGTAAAACTTCTTTTGTACGATGTGAAAAAAATGGATTTATTTCTACTCCTCGCTGATAAATTGAAATAAAATGATTACTTAATGCCTTAGATTCTTGGGCGGATTGCGATGATAATATAAATATGCACACCAATATACATACCAATAAAATATATTGCCCATACATTACTTTTTTATTTTCATGACATGCTCACCTTATTCCTCTAAATTTTTATACTTATAGATTTCACATTTATAAATTTTAGTTATTCATAGTTTTGAGTTGTTTTCTCTATATTAACGCTTAAACCTTATTATTTTTATAATCTCATTTCTCTTTACTATAATTATACTAAGAATTATTATTACAGTCGCATATCTTAATAAATATCCCTTGTAACCTAGTAACATTATTGCCGAAAAAATAAGTAAAAATAATGTTATTAGCACAATATCTTTTATTTTCCATATGGTCAGACCATCCATATGTTTTTTACATACATATCTCATAGCTATGTAATGTATCAGCGTAAAGATTAAATATGAAAATAAAGTTGTATATCCAGCAATAATATACCCAAACTTAGGAATACAAATATAATTTAATACTATATTCAATACTGCCACGAGTATTGAACTATAAGCAGCAAACTTATTCTCTTCATAATAAAATTCAATGTTAATAAATTGCTGGCTAACAAACAATAAAAAAGCACTACATGCAACTGGCGGAATAATCCATACCGCCTCATAATATTCTTTTGAAGCTAATATAGCCAATGCTTCTGGCGCTAATGCAACTAAAACCGCATTCATTCCCATTACTAATAGCATAAGAGAAAACGTAACTTCATGAATTCCTGTAATATCTCTATTCTTTAGCTTCTTAAACTTCCATGGAATCACAGAATTATTCATAGCTGTATTAATCATTGTTAATAACATTGCTGCGGAATATGCTACAGAATAAATTCCTGCCTTTGCAGTACCGCAAAAGTTGTTGATCATTAAACGGTCTGAATGATTTAAAATAATTTGTGATAAATAATAGGGTACTAACGGGATATTATTTTTCAAACCATATTTCCAGTAGATTTGATTAAATAATGTCTTCCCTCTTTTAACAATTACAATCAAAGCTGGTATCCCTAAGAAAACCTCAACAAACACTTTGCTTCCAACAACCGCCAAGCAATGATTTCTCATAAAAACTATAGAAATTAATGCCAATACTGGCGTGCCAATGGCTAGGCATAAAGTTGCAAAAATGACTAACTTATATTTATATTCATAACGTTGTTTAGCAGCCCAAAATTGATAGGATGACATAATGAACAAATGAATAAACATACATATGCACAATGCTGTTGTCATACCAAAAAAGCTATTAAATCTCTCTCTAAATATAAGATAAATTATAAAACATAGACTCGTTAAGATGTAACATACGCCTAATAAAGAGGAAGTAAATCTATCATTATCTTTATCAAATCGTGTTAACCCTACATTATAACTATTATAAAATAAGTTTAATGTACAAAAAATCATTATAATCTCTGTCCAAGATGTAAATACTGAATAGTAACCATATTCTGTAGTCGTAAGCACCCTTGTATAAATTGGTACGACTATAAATTGAATACCACGTTGTAAAATACTACATATTGTAAACCAAAGTGCTGCTTTTGCAGGTTCTGGAAATGCCTTATATTTTTTCAAAAGTTTATCTACACTTTTCACTTATGTATCTCCTATATATTTACTTCTTATTTTCCCAATAAGCTTTTAATTTCTTTTTAACACAGTTAGGCATTATATAATAATACCTATTTATCATTTCACTAATCCTATGTTTAAGGCTACGCTTTTTCTTTGGGAAAAATTTAGATGCACACCTTATAAAATCATTACTTTCATTATATTCTTTCCAAAACTCTTCTCTCTTCTTTGCTTTACCATAAGGCTTAGTTAAACAACGATTCCCCCTCTTTGCCTCCTGTATTGAACGCTCTACAAAGAAGTACTTATCCTTTAAATCTTCAAAAATTCTTTTTCCTTTTTCAGTATTTAAAATAACCAGTGAAATTCCCTTTTCAGTATTTCTCTCTTTATATGTATAGGAAACATAACTCCAAAAGTCAGCTGCTGTTATATCTCCTAATCTACTTTCTCTTGTATACTTACACGTATAACAACATTCTCGCGATAAATAATCATCTAAGAAACCCACTAAGTATGGGTCATGATATGCATCTTTTATATATTCCTTTCCTGTTTGAAATTTGATATACATACTAAAAACAGACCAACTTGGTTTCTTCTTTCTAAATGAAATCTCAATCGCCTCATCATGCGCGCTTTCTTCTATGTACTGAATATAATCTTTAAAAACTTTCGGTGAAGGGACACCATGACATACTATATCCATCGTATATAGGTTGTCATATGGTTTTTCTAAATATCTATATAATCCGGCTAATTGACATGGTGTTCCTGTATACAGTACGACTCTTCCTGTTTCTAATTCTTTTTTAACGGCTCTATATGAATAGCCCACATCACTTTGAACATACTTAGAACCACGCATTGCCTCAACCTCTGCCATCGTTCTAGCTAAACTATGCCTTACATTATGCGCCTTATCCATAATAGCACCAAAAACCACGCCATCTTGTTGAATAATCCATTCAGCAACTCCAGTAAATATGCCACCTGATGTACTTTTTTCTCTAATTTCCTTTTCTTTACGCCATGTAGCTAAAACAATCTGATTGCTACTCTCTCCTTCAACCAAATAATTATTAGGACAAATCTTTTTACATTTTCCACATTTAAGACACTTATCTTCAGCTATTACAGGAATATAAAAACCATATCTATCAGCTTTTACCTGAATAGCATCTACTGGACATATATTTCTGCACGCCATACACCCTGTACATTCAACACTGTTACAAATCTCCATTTTTACATCTGTTCCTTTCGTCCCTTTCTATTTTCAAATTCACACTTCAATTTATCATAGTAAGCTTCTTTAAAATATGGTTCTAACTTATATCTCCTTTTTGTATTTATTATTTCTTTTACCAATGTAGGCACCTCTTCTAAAGAAGCGCAATAATATACCTGTTCATCATATACCCCCTTAAACCATTCCACACCAGATGCTACCTTATGGTCATTTGTTTTTATGACTATAATTGGTGTGCCCGCTACTAATGAAAAAATAGTTCCATGGTATCTATCCGTAATCACCACTTCATATCTTGCTAAACTTTTTATCTTGTTAAGTACCTCTTCTTCTATCGTTTCATGATTAATGCTTCCCATATTATTGCAGTTTGTGTCGGTTAATTCTACCTTTCCGTATTCTTCTAACTTCCTTTTTAAATCATAAATTTGATCATCTGAATAATATTTCTCTCCATCATTTCTAATGCACATACCAATTCCTGATCTTCTTCCCTCAAAGCTATATTTACCAATTAATGTCGTAACAATATCAGGATATAACTTTATCCTAATATTCGAAAAATTAGTCTTAGCAAATTCAAATGAAACTTCATCTCTTGCTAATAATAATAAATTATTAACTTGTCCTAATGTTTCTTTAATAGCCTCTAATTTCTGAGAATCATGGTAAAGTATTGTTTGCGGGAAGATTAAACATGGATTATTTTTATATTGTTTTAATATCATCTTTCTTACACAATCATCAGGATGATAATCAGACATTGTATATCCGCTCTGGAATATCAATATATCTGTCTGCGTTAACTTTTCATCTATTTGTGATTTAACTTTATTTTTGAATCGCATCAATCCCATTACTGGAATTTCTACAACTTTATATGCCTTATAATTTTCAGCAAGCCAATTTTCAATACACAAACGCTGTGCTAAGTCTCCTAAATTAAGATGTTCTGGTGCACAAAAGTACCAAATTATTTTTTCATCTCTATTAACTTTTTTAATATCACTTTCTATCTTCTCATATATTCTTTTTGCCTTTGAATACGTTAAACATTGACGAACGGCTCTAACAGGTCTTCTAAGTACTGCTTTTATTTTTTTATTCTGCCTGATCTTAAAAATCACTTTTCTTAAAAACATTTCTTTTGTCTTCATAGTTCTTCCATCCTATTCTCTATTATTCCCAAAAGATATATGGTATTACCCCTGACCAGTATGGCCTTAAGCCTAAAATGACAAGGTTATATACTATACTTCCGCACATAATCGCAAAGGCTACTCTATACTTACTTCTTCTACGTTTAAATTTGTTTAATGCATTAGCTACTGATACACAGTATATGACTGCAAAGTAATAACTCATCCTCTCTAAAATTGCGCCATGCATAGAAGCTAACGTAATTGAAAAACCTAATAGACCACAATAATATTCTATTCGATTCCAAAGCGGACTTTCTTGTGCTTCATCCTCATTAACACTGTATTTAAAATACGCATAATCAACAACAAAAAACATTAATGTCCATACACATGATTTTAAAAATGTTCCTAGCTGATTTTCTAAGTAATATCCAGACCCCAAATAGGTGGCATATCTCGGCATTAAGCGAATTAAAATACTTATTATTTTATCCATACTTAAGCTAATAGCAATTGCTGCGACGATAACAGGTACTCTTCTCTTTCTTGTTATTTTCACCATACTTAAGGGCAGCATAATTAAAATGATAAAAGCCGATGAATGAATATTCCCGGCAATCAATGCTATTACTATAAATGAAATATATTTCTTATCACCTAAATATATTAATGCTATGCTTGTAACTGCCATTGCAATATATTGTCGTAATAAACACATACTATTGTAGTAAAACATTAGGAACAAAAACATCAAAATCGAATACCAAGGTACCTTTGATTTCTTATAAAATAAAATATAGAATAAAGTTAAAGTAACTAATGTACTAAGAAATAGCAATGCATGTGCATCTCCAAAAATCTGCGCAATTAAACAGTTAAAAATACGATATACCGTCTCAAATCGATCCGCATAACTGGACAAATCTCCTAGTCCTTCTACACTATTGAAATATCTGACATACATCTCTGTATCTGTGCCGATTTTTAACCCTCTTGCACCAGATAGGACTAGCATTGCTGTAAAAGACACTATTCCAAAAAAAAGCATACTGTATTTTCTTCTAGTAGGCCTTTTTAATACAATCCATATGCTACTTAAGATTAATATTAGTGATAAGCTCAAAAAATAAATCATCTGTCTCTCCCAACACTTATTTTACATTTTC
Source organism: Cellulosilyticum sp. (assembly GCF_982396655.1). NCBI lineage: Bacteria > Bacillati > Bacillota > Clostridia > Lachnospirales > Cellulosilyticaceae > Cellulosilyticum > Cellulosilyticum sp. The sequence goes on from NZ_CEVXFV010000072.1 coordinate 10,856, forward strand.
ATCTTCACTTAAATATCTAGTAATCACACCAGGATTCCCCATCACTACCGCATTATTAGGAATAGATTTTGTTACTACTGCATTCGCACCAATTGCAACGTGATTACCAATGTTTATATTTCCTAAAATAACAGCCCCAGCGCCTATTAATACATCATTCCCAATATTTGGTGCACCGCTTCTCCCTTTTCTTCCGCCGATTATTGCATTTGCTTGTATAACACAATTTTCTCCGATTACTGCTTCTTCATGAATAACCACACCTTGTCCACCATGCGGAAACCTTGTCCCCTCCCCAATCACGCTAGTATATGGTATTGTTGCACTAAATACAATTCTAATAAATCCTTTAATAATTTTAGGCACTACGGGTACCTTTTTTATATAAAGCTTACGTTCCAAATTGTATATTTTTTTGACTCCCTTATCCATCTTCATCCTCCTATTAATAAACAGATAACCATTGTTGTACAAATTCTTGAATGGAAAACCCTTTCTCTTCTACCCTCTTAGCTATTTTGTTACGCTGCGTAATATCAGCCTTTCTTTGTATCTTCCTAATTTCGGATTCCCATCTATCAACATCTTCTAACGGAATAGTTTCTACGAGATTAAGTCCAATCTCCACTTCTTTGGTGACCTTATCTGAAATAATACAAGAACATCCTGCCACTTGCGCTTCAATAATTGTAACCGGAAATCCTTCCCCTGGATTAGAAGGTAATATGACACAATCAAAACTTTTCATTAATTTATTTACGTCATTTCTCTGCCCTATAAGTAGTACCTTATGCCCCATTTCATCAGCTTGATTTTTTATTCGTTCAAACTCATTTCCCTTTCCTACTAAAACAAACTTTATATCTTCCCTATCCTGTAACCTTTTAGCTAAGACTAAATCAAAGTCTTGATTTTTCATATGTGTAAAACTTGCAATATGCCCGATTAAAATATCATTAGCATCACAATTTAGTTCTTTTCTAATCGCTTCAACATCTCTACTATCCACATCAATGTACTTTTGAACATCTACAGCATTATAAATTACCTTATATTCTCTGCCCTTACCAAACAAAAAGTCACCTGCCATTTTACTACAGGCCACTTTATCTGTAGCATAATATCCATATAACATTCTAAAGATAGGTGTAGCAATGAGACGGCTTAATATATTAGCTTTTCTTTGAATTTGGCTTACATGCGAATGACATATACGTTTTTGAATTCCCTCATGCTTTGCTGCCATTAGGGCAACACCGGACTGCATGGATGTATGTGTATGCATAATATCATATTTAACAGATGCTGATGCGATTGTCTTTCTGACTTCCCAATAATATTTTACAGGGCCTAACTTTCTTACATCCCCCTTAAGAACATATACATTACACCCTTGTTCCCTTAATTGCTGAACTACATTCTCATCTGCTCCTTCATGGGTTAAAAAATCAAATTGATATTTATCCTTATCCATTTTACTCATAATATTTAAGACAACAGAAGTGTCACCACCTCTTCCTATATGTCCTATCACATGTAATACTTTCATCGTCAACCAATTCCTTTCATCATAAGTTAAACAGGCTATAAGTACTTACACCTTATTGATATATATACGCTTCCATACTGCTAGAAAAGCATATCGGCAAAAACAATAACAGCTAAATAATAAATTAAGCTTCTCGACTTCTCGATATAAATACCAAACGCCTTTCACTGCCTTTGCTTTATTGCTTGATAGAGACCCTGCTGCTCTTCTATACTTAGCCAGTACCTCTTTCATTCCAAAGCAAGGATTTCCTGCTTTTAAAACCTGTAACCATGTGGCTGCATCCTGTCTACGTCTCATATTCGGCATTTGTAAATACTTCTTATCTACAATCTCTGTATCTGCCATAATGCCTACTGTCTGCAATAGATTATTAGTCAGAAACCCGACATAGTCGACTTTGTCTTTCATATAAACATACTTATTCAAACTTTTGCCATTGTCATCAATCACTTCATAGGAAGTACAACTAAATCCACAATTATTTTCTAACATAAATGCAACTTGCTTCTCTAATTTCTCTGGGTACCATAAATCATCTGCATCTAAGTAGGCTATAAATCTTCCTGTTGCTTGCACTAATGCCTTATTTCTTGCAATCGCAGCACCACCATTTTCTTTAAGTTCAATTAGCTTGATGCGCGGTTCTTCTTTCATGAGTGTCTTAACGACTTCACAAGTATGATCTGTAGATTTATCATCTGCAATAATCAGCTCCCAGTTAGAATAAGTTTGATTCATAACTGATTCTATCGTTTTCTGTATGTATTTCTCACTATTATAAGAAGGTGTAATTATTGATACCTTTATCCCTCTGTTTTCCACTTTTCTGACCCCCATATTAATCTCGTCTATATAAATCTCTTGTATAAACCTTTTCTTCACAATCTGCAAGTTCTTCATTATATCTATTTGCAATAATACAATCACAACGCTTTTTAAATACTGCTAAGTCATTAACTACCTGACTCCCAAAGAATAGACTTCCTTCTTCTAAAGTAGGCTCATAAATGATAACTTCTACTCCTTTTGCTTTAATACGTTTCATGACACCTTGAATAGAACTTTGTCTAAAGTTATCACTATTAGCTTTCATCGTTAATCGATATACCCCTACTACCACAGGTTTTCCTGGAATGCCATCTACACCTACATACCCCTCTGATGTAGCAGCCATTTCATCTAACGAATTATTATAATAACCTGCTTTTTGAAGTACTCTTTCTGCTATAAAGTCTTTTCTTGTGCTATTAGCGGCTACAATAGCACCCATAATATTTTGTGGTACATCATTATAGTTGGCTAATAACTGCTTTGTATCTTTTGGTAAACAATACCCACCATACCCAAAGCTTGGGTTATTATAATGATTACCAATTCTAGGGTCCAATCCAATGCCTTCTATAATTTGTTTGCTATTGAGTCCTCTTACCTCTGCATAGGTATCAAGTTCATTAAAGAAACTTACTCTAAGTGCTAAATATGTATTCGCAAATAATTTAACGGCTTCTGCCTCTGTTAAATCTGTAAAGAGAATCTCTATATCCTCTTTAATAGCGCCTTGTGCCAAAAGTCCTGCAAAAGTCTCAGCAGCTATGACCATTTCTTCTGTTTCAGGTCTACCCACTATGATACGGCTTGGATAAAGGTTGTCATATAATGCACGTCCTTCTCTTAAGAACTCCGGTGAAAAGATAATATTATGACAGTTGTATTTTTCTCTTATACTTTTTGTATACCCTACTGGAACAGTTGATTTAATCACGATTGTTGCTTTAGGATTTATTTTCATTACAACTTCAATAACTGCCTCTACTGAAGACGTATTAAAGTAATTCTTTACTGGATCATAATTTGTCGGTGTTGCAATAATGATGAAGTCCGCATCTTTATATGCCATTTGAGCATCAGTCGTTGCCAATAAATCTAATGTATGATTCTTTAAATAATCCTCGATTTCATTATCTACAATAGGTGACTGCTTTTGATTAATCATTTCTACCTTTTCTGGAATAATATCTACTGCCACTACATGATGATGTTGTGATAATAATATTGCATTGGATAATCCTACATAACCTGTTCCTGCTACAGCGATTTTGTACGTTTTTTCTTTACCCTTCATATTCATTTTTATTCCCCTCTTTGTTCTCCCATTATCTTGAACCTGATTTTTTCAAAACAACTAACAACGTCTTAAATAAAATCTTTATATCTAATCCAACAGACCACTCTGTAATATACTGTGAATCGAGTTCAACAACTTCCTCGAAGTCTGTAATATCACTACGCCCACTTACTTGCCACATACCGGTAAGCCCGGGTTTAACTGCAAGCCTTTTACAATGATGATTTTCATACTGTTCCCATTCATCCACAGTAGGTGGCCTTGTTCCTACTAAACTCATATCCCCTTTTAATACATTTACAAATTGCGGAAATTCATCTAAACTCCAAGACCTTATCTTCTCTCCAATACCAGGTAAGATACGTGGGTCATCCGTTATTTTAAACATTAAGCCATTCATCTCATTTTGTGCCATAAGCTCTTTTTTTCTTTCCTCTGCATTCATATACATAGAGCGAAATTTATAGATTCTAAATTTACGTCCATTTTTGCCAATGCGTATTTGTGAAAAAAAGATAGGACCTGGGTCCTTAAAATAAATTAAGGGGCCCAAAATAAGTGTTAAAACTCCAGTTGCAACGGTTCCTATTAATCCTCCTATAATATCTACTGTCCTTTTTAACAATATTTGATATGGTTTAGCAATTTTCATACCACTTGTTAATACGGTATATCCTAAAAGTTCCTCTAATACCCTTGACCCTACTTCATAGGGACGGCAACTCATCTTAATATGTACCGTTAAGCCCATTTGATAACAACCTTCCAAAAAACCTTCTGGTATCTTTACTTCTCGTGGTAAATTAATAAACACCTCATCAACTACATTATTTTTCAAATACGCCAATGTTTCTTCTTTATTAAATAATGTGATGGGTACGCCCATTATTTCTTGCGCGTCTAATACCTCTTCTATAAGCACAATCTCATCAATCACATAATCCCTATACTCTTTGGTCTGCACAATTTGCATTGTCTCATAAGCTTCATTTTTGGTAGCTACTAAAATAATATGTCGAATATCCCTTTGCACACTCATATACTTCTTTATCCAGCATTTCAAAAGCTGCCTTGCGGCAAATAAAATAGCAATGCCCACTCCCCATACTAGAAGTAAAATAAGTCTTGAAATATTTTTTCCTACCTTTAAAAAAAACATATAGACTACACTTAATAAGACAATAGATGTCATATGTACTATTGTTGCACGTAACTCCTCTAATGCCCCCCTCTTTAAAATATGCTTATAGGACTGAGCAAAATACATAACAACTAAGTCTATCCCCCCTAATGCTACCCCATAATAAAAGTACTCTGCATCATCATAGACCCATAGCAATCCATGTCTTAAAGCATAGGCAACTATTAATGTAATTTGTAGCATTAGCAGATCTAGAATAATAAAGTCAAGATGCTTAGAATACCTCCCCTTTTTCTCCTCATACATACTTTTTGTACTCTCCCATCTTCTGTTTTATTTTTTCTTTTGTGCATGCTTTTGATAATGGCGTAAAAAGTTTTCTTGAGCAATATCATCTATTTGCTTGTCATAAGTAGTAGATACTGCTACACAGCTATATAGTATGCCAATTACGCCTACTACACCTGCACTTACTAAAATAACTATATACATGATCTTTCTGCCTCCCATCTTATATTTATTAATATAAGTATGTTCAATTTTCAGAAATTATATCATCTACATATTATTTAGTTTCCTTCTTACTCTATAAAAAAAGAGGGAATTCATTCCCTCTTTTTTTACTACTTTCTAGCGCTTCTTAGAATTTGTTCACACTTTATGTCATGAATCACTTAACTTTAAGAAAACCAATAAAATTATTCATAAACCATTTTCTAAGCTAGCTAAAATTTCATTTACATCAAGGGTATATGTCTTCTTAATTAATGATAAATTATTCTTATTTATTTGTAAATAAGAATAATTTATTAAATTTACATTTTATTGATTTTATTGCATTTTATACATTGTAAATGCATCATACCATTTCATTTTTATAACATGAATCCAATTTTTAAACAGATTCGATTAATTTATATATATATTCAGCAGTTTCCGCCTTATCAAAACACTGAGTTACATTTTAATATGCTTCTATAACTATTTAACTAAACTTAAATAATACGCTTTCTTTAATGTTTTTTCCTGTTCATAGGCTGCCTTCATAGTACCTACAATATCTGTAGGCTCTCCTATCTCTTCAAGCTGACTTGTCAATGTTGCTAAGACCGTATTCACCTCTGTATTACATTCATTTTCCAGTGCTATTACCTCCTTCATATACTTAGGAATAAGCTGTCTTACAATCCCACTTTTTTGACTCCCCTTCATTAACTCTCTGTATTCTTCCTTTGCCTGTCTTTCTAAATCGCCAAGCTTTCCTATGTACTTTGCTTTTAAGCCATACATTTTAGCAGCTGCTTCTTCAACAATTATTTTGCTACTCTTTGTAGCATCTTGACGTTCTCCACTTGTTGCATCTTGTAATTGCTTGTCCATCTTTTGCATGGCTTCTTCTACTGTTAACTTCCCACTTCTGATTTCTTCTTCTTCCTCCACGCTAAAGTCCTTAATTCCCTCTATGCCATAACTTTTTAATGCTGCATTAACACTCTCTTTTTGGCCATCAATTTGAAGTGCAATCTCTTCTTCTGAGTACTTTTGAACTTTTAATACTGCGGCGATATTTTCCTTCTGCCACACCCCTAGCCCCGCTACAATCACACCAAGACCTATTAAAATACCTAGTCCACCCTTTAGTTTCTTCATTTTATCTCCTCCATGGTTTAAATATTTTAGGCGTTTGCGAAACGCCGTAACCCGTATAAATACGGGATATTTTTTTGTG
>NZ_CEVXFV010000073.1:0-17049 GCF_982396655.1 Cellulosilyticum sp.
AGTCAATTCTACTTATTATCTAGGAAAGTAGAACTTTCCTAGATAATAAAAAAAGAAGTGCTGCGAAACTATTTTACTAGTTTCACAACACTTCTTTGGTCTTTTCAAATCAACTTATTATCTTATTGTTTTATTATTTTACAATCACAATCTCTTGTGCTGAAGGTACCCAGATTACATTTGCACCGAGTCTCTCAGAAATATATCTGATTGGCACCATTGTTCTGCCGTTCATAATCATAGGTGCTGCTCCAAAACCTTCAATTTCTTTATTAATTGTCATTTCAAGTGTTTGGTCACCCATTGCGATACCCACTGTTTTTTTCTTATTATCCCATTTGATTTCTGCGCCAAACGCTTCTGCAATAAATCTTAGTGGGACCATTGTTCTTTCTTCTACAATTACAGGTGCTGCATCTAATGCATGATTGTTATCATTAATGATTGATGTTTTATTGTTAATTACCAGATTAATGCTAGTAAAGCCTTCTGTTTTAGCCACAAAATAGTTACCTGTTTCATTTACATATGTTGAAACTGTTCCTTTTTCTGCATCTAATTTACCACCGAAGAGTTTAATTGCAAGCTCTCCTTTTTCATTTACATCAATTTTTACAATCGCAAGCTTATCTGTATCATTGATAGCTGCTTTATCTACTGTTAATGTCAGCATTGCAGGCTCTGTAAAATCTTTACTTGCAACAGCTACACCTGCTGTCATAATCATATTGTTATTTTTCTCATTATAAGCTTTAACAGCTTTAGCCACAGCATCACTTACTTTAGCAAATGTTACTTCTATCTTTGATTTTGTTACAACACTTGTACCTGCTAATGTTTTGTCTTCTGTCTTATTAGGTTGACTGCTTGATGAACTACTACCTGATGAACCGCTTCCTGATTCGTCATCGGATGAATCATTTGGTGGTGTACTTGGTTTATCATTTGGTGTATCGCTTTCTTGTTTTTCTGTACACACGACATCTTTTCGATCACGTATACGAATACGAGGTGCGATTCCGGCAAACGATTCGTCATAAGAAGCAAGCCCTACTACCGTAATGTCATTTCCTACTATTGCGTGCTCTACATCATATGATGTTGTAATGTAACCATCAATAAATACTCTTGCTGTATCTCCAGCCTTATCTTTAACCATAATAGTTTGAATCAGTCCATTTTCTTTTTCCACTGCTACGATATTACCACTAAGTGAAATTAATTTACCAAGTACTGACCCGTCATTAATTTGTTTTGCTGTAACCACTTCAGGCGCAACTACTCCACCTGTACCTATCTTTTCAATAGATGTTACTGCAAGCTGTCTTTCACCTTGGTAAGAACTTGTTGTTCCTGTGACACGTACTTTATCACCAATTTTAAAGTCACCTGAAACAGGGAAACAGTTAATACCTGCTGTCTCATCTTGAATATAAATACAGTCGAAGAATGCTGTATCCTTATCGTATCCTGATGCATTTGAAGTCACAATACCTTCTACAGTATATTTAATGCCTTCACTTTCTTCTGCCTGTACTTCACTAATTGATGTGATTTCAGTTGGGTTTATAAATTTAACTAGGTTTTCACAGATGTTATAATTTGAATAATTCTTTTCTGCATTTGTATCTTCTACTGTTACTTGTACTTCAAAGTTTGACATGAATGCTGCACCTGAAACAACGATAAGCCCTTGGCTGCCGATTTGCTCTGATGCAAGCACTAAGAGTCTGTCATCCCCTTCTGCAACTGGATATTTAGGTATATCATCTCCAGCTACGCCTACTTTATCTGTATTCTTTGAATAAGTTGTAGCATGCCCATATACAACTGGTGTTACTGTTTCTGGTATTTCACTTGTTGGATTTCCTGCTTCATCAACTGTATAAATAGAAGCGCCACCATATTGACTAAATACTTGTGAATAAAGTGTATCATTAGGATGTTCTTCATCTACTTCAACGCCTTCCATAAGGAAGCTGTCTAAGTTGTAAGTTGAGAAGTAAAGTCTATAAGACTGTCCGCCATTTGATGTATTATCATTTGTACCATCATCACCAATTCTAATGCTTGAACCAAGCGCTGCTAATAGTTTGTTTTGTTGTGCTGACATATGATCTTCTTCTGGGAATTGGCCATAGCTTTCATAAACATCTGACCATCCTGCAACAACCACTGTTCCGCCAGCTTGATTAAATGCTTTGATAGCTGCTATTTCAGCATCTGTATAATTTAAATAAGGGTCACGTAATGCTGAACCATTGCGTCTTGAAGGTGCAGTAAGGACTAATGCTTTATATTTACCTTCTGCATTTTCGCATGCTTTAATTAAATCTTCACTTGTATTAAGTTGTACTGTACGCACACTTTGTCCCGCTGCAAGTTCACCGAAGTTACCCATTGAATCTTTGTAATTTCCAGCTACATATTCATTATAATGTGACGCATCAATACCAATATAAGCTAGTTTTGAAGCTTCTAATATATCTAATGTAATGTCTTTTGTAAATGTAAGTTCTTCACCACTTACTTCAATTACAGCTGTTACAGTAATTGTTGTCATTTTTGCCACTTCTGGCATAAAGCCGTAAGTCACATCGATTGAACTTGATGAAGGAATAGTTTTTACTTCATTATCTGTATATAAGATTTGTGAACCGTTTGTTGTATAAGTAATCTTTTTAACTTTTACATCTGCAGATTCTGCATTAAAAAGATTTGTTGTAAGTGTAAGTTCTTCCCCTGTAACAGGTGTTGAAGTCCCACATTCTACAGAAGAAATACCTATTTTCATGGTTTCGCCAACCCATACTGGTGCTGTTACAGCAAGATCGCCATCTTCCTGTGTCACGCGGATGTAGTAATAGCTTACTGCATCTGAAGCATCCATCTTGCAGCTTAAAACACCTGATTCAAGCTCTGCAGCATTATCCCATGTATAAGCTACTTTACCTGAGTTAACAATAACTTCTACTTTTGAAATTTTATCCATGCTATCAGGATCATTCACTTCAACATTTATTTCTACTGTCTCAGGTTTTTCTGATATGATTGACCCTAATTGCTCACCATTAAGTGTATAGTAGATTTCAAGGTTTTTATCTTCTGTTGCATACATACGTCTTTCACGAATCGCATTATATAAACCTTGTTCTGTAAAGTCATCTGTTAAAATAACGTCGCGGGCATCATTGGCATTTCCCCATTTACCTTTATGGTTATCTTGGTTGTTTGTAGGTGCCACATGCCATCCTTTATCTAACGCGATTGTATATTGTTCATAACTTGGATAATATCCGCCAGAGCCGATAGCTCCTTCTCCATTTCCGACCTCAACCATTTTTACACGTGTATCAATTGTTGCATTCCAATACGCGAAATCTGCAAATGTACCAAATGTTTTACCAGGGTGATTAAGTTGTGAAAGTGAATCTTCACCCTCAGGTTGGCTTAAAAGGTTATAATATGCTTTTAAGCCAGCATCATTTGTTTTGTTATTAAGTGTTGCATTATTACGTGAAACGATACCTGGTGTATTAAATGTATTGATATGACCAGGGCCACCTGACCATGTCATCTCAAAGCCACCAAGCGCAATTACATCTGTATTTTCAGCATTGAACTCATTCACAGTATTCTTGAACTTATTCCATATTGCTTGACTATTTGCTGTTGCCTTACTCATATCATAAAGCGCTTCTTCAGGATTAGCTGCAGTTTTTTCATCAAAGTAGTTTGAGTGATCTGTAAAGGCCACGAAATCTACATTTGCTGACTCTGGAAGATTCTTAATATAATCTAACGCCGCTTCAAGTGTTCCTGAACCATCTGAATATGTTGTATGTGAATGAAGCTGACCAAAGTAAAGTTGTGCTTCTGCTTCTCCTACTGTAAATGACCATGATTTAGTAGTTTCTTTTCCATCTGCACGTTTTAACACTACTGTCACATTGTAACGTTTATCTTCAAGTTCTACAGTAGGTATGTAAGATGCTTCATTACCCTCTACTGTCATTTCAGCATTTTCAACAAGCGTTGTTGAACCTGCTTTAAGTGTAAGGCTTACTGTTGGGTTTTCACCTGCATTACCAAATGCCACAGTAATCTCTGGTTTTTTATTATCCCCTGTTTGGCTTCCTTCTGCAGGTGTTACCTTATTGATAACAGGAATATCAATAACTGTAATCTCAGCCGTAGCTGAAATTGCTTGCTCCTTAAGATCAGTAGCTGCAACGCTTACTATTAATTTATCGCCTTTTACCTTTTCAGCAGGAATAACTGCTGTGTATACATCATTTTCTAAAGTTACCTCAAGTGCTGTTTCATCAAGCGTAACACTTACATCTTCTTTCACGCCAAATACTGCATCAATTGTAAATCTTAATTCATATGGTTCATTTGCTGAAGCCTTAAATGATCCTGTAAAGTTTACAGTTGGCTCATTTACAACACCTTCTGTTAATGAAGTATTTGAACATGGATAGAATTTAAAAGTAAAAATATCCTTATCTGTTTCATTATGCTTGCTATATGTTTTATAAGATCCTGAGTAGTATTCAAGATATTGGCTATATTTATCATTAAATTTTGCTGTGCGGCTTTCCATTGAATAACCGCCATTGTAGCTTTCAAGTTTCCAGTCCGCATCGTCTGATGCTTCTTTTTGATAAAAGGCATTGCTACCTGTACCATTTGAGCAAAGATACCCATCATTTTCTGTTCTAAAACGGAAGTATTCTCCATTTGTCTCTACTGTAAATACACGTGCTCCATTAGAAGCATCTACTGTATTATAGCTTACCTTAGCTGCTACACTTTCTACTGAAGGACTTGTTTCATTATCATCCTGACCAGCAAGAACGCCTTTAGCAGATACATTGTAGATGACTACTTCATCGCCATCTTTAAGATTCACCTGTTCTCCTGATGAATCTCCTTCTGTTGGTGGTATCTCTTCCTCGCCTGCTTCTCCTGTATACTTAAAGAGCGCAAAGTTTGTAATATAACCTGCATTATTAGCAACAGTTGAATTCTTATACGCTCTTATCTTATACCCTACGCCTTTATTAACTGCTAGTATAACTGTATCTTCACCTGCGCCCTTAAATGCAAAAGTACCATCTTCTAGGCCTTCAAATTCCCAGTTATATTCGCCATTTTTTATACCATTTTCATTACCACCCTTTGGCGCAATATAAATTCCGCTTGGATCAGCAATCTTTACTGTTTCATCTTCATTAACAGTAATTGTCCATGCTTCCCTTGCACTATTTGTATTAAGTGACGTCAATTCCTTGGTAGTAACCCATGTTCCATCCAATTTATCAGGATAATACGTACCATTAATACCTGCATCTGCAACTAGGATATATTGTCCTGTTGTAACCTCTTGTCTTGTTGTGATTTGCTTATAGCTTCCCATGTCTACGCCAACTTCTGCCATTAAATTGCTAGGCAGTATGTTGAAAATCATAAGAAACACAAGAAGCATGCTCACACTCCTTTGTTTGAATTTGTTAAACATAATCAAAATCATCTCCCTTTTCATCTTATATCTACTTATTCCAAAGCATTCTCACTATTTTAAATTCATTTTTATGTCTTTTTCTACCCTTATTTAGTTAAATTTTTGTAAACTTTAATTTAATATTTAATTCTAGTTCACTTCTATCGACATATATCACATAAATTGTTAAACTACACATAAAGAAACAATGAAGGGAGATTTATTGTGACAAGTAAAAAAATAACTTTGAATAAAAATAAAATCATGACTTATGCAGTTCTATTGGCATCTATATTACTCTTAATAGGACTTTTCTTCCTTGGTCATGTAGATAAAGAGGATACCGAAAGCTGCACTGGTATCGTTAAAAGTGCAGAAGCTGAAACTATATCCGTACAGGTTTCAACAGGAAAATATCTAGGGCAAACATTTGAAATCCAACTTAAGCCTACTGAATCCATTCCTCAAAACGGTTCAACCATTGCCTTACAAATCAAAAACACGCATGAAGGCCTTATGGCATATATCGTAAATGGCTATGCTACCTACGAATCAGGTATTGTAAAAGAAATTCTTTCTGATTCATGTACCGTAGACCCTATTGCAGAAAATACTTATCGCGGTGAACAAACCCTCTCCGTACATATTAAATCAGGTCAATATGCTGGCATGGATTTCATGGTTACCAATGCCGTAGGGCCTATTTATAATCAACCTATGGAGGTAGGTGATAAAGTCTCTGTTATTTTATCTACCGACTTCGATGGTTCAGTCAGAGGAAGTATTTATGAGTACAATCGAACAACTGCTGTCTGCGTAATTCTTGGACTCTTTTTCCTATTTACATTACTTGTAGGCGGAAAAACAGGGGCTAAATCACTTCTAGGACTTGTGATTACACTTATTTCACTATTATTTATCCTTCTACCACTCTTACTTAAAGGATATCCTACACTTATAACAACTTTCGTTATATGCGCAACTGTGGCATTACTGTCATTGATATTACTCGGTGGGATTCAAGAAAAAACCATCTGTGCCTTCTTAGGAACAGTATTTGGCATGATTTTCGCCATTATTTTTGCTGCACTCGTTGGAAAACTAGCACGCATCGACGGTTTACGAATGGAATACGCCGAAGCACTTTTACAGCTTAGACAAACAGGTGCCTCAAACGTAGGTATCAAAAATATTGTTACAGCAGGCGTTATGATTAGTGCCCTCGGTGCCGTAATGGACGTTGCCATGAGCATCAGCTCCTCTATGGCTGAAATTAACCGCGTTAATCCAAACCTAACACGCCGTCAGCTTTGGTCATCCGGTATGCACATTGCTCGTGATATGGTGGGAACAATGACAAATACACTCGTCCTTGCAATCTTCGGCAGCAGCTTAATGCTTATTCTTTATCTCTATTCACTAGAGCTCTCTGCAAACCAGTTTATTAGTTCATCCTATCTTTCCCTAGAACTCATAAGCTCCATCGCAAGTTCAATAGGCATCATCCTTTCAGTTCCACTAACTGTAACGATTTGTGTCTTAGTTCTTAAAAATAAAAACCAAGCTTCATAAAGAAGTGTTAATCAGTTACTTTAAAAACTAAAGAAGAGGCATATCAAACTATCTAGTAGTTTTGATATGCCTCTTCCTTGTCTTTATCTATTTGGTATAAAACTTATACCCTTACTACTTCTTCAGCCCTAACCGCCCCCTTAAGCTGTTCGAAAATGCTGCCGCCTACCCTCAACCCTGGCTGGTGTGGATAAGATAGATATATAATTTTATCTCGACTTCGACCGTAGGGAGGGAGAAGGAAAACTATATATCTATCTTATCCATGCCACCTACACAAAAAAGGCGGCAGCACTTTCGCAACCACCTTTCATATTTTTATTTAAATGCAATACTATTCCAACGAAGTTCATTTTTAAAGTTACGAATCGTTGTATCTTTATCAATATAAACAGCTTCAATACCCATAGCTGCTGCCCAGTCTCCCATTTGCTCTGCTGTTAAATCATAAGAGAATGCAGTATGATGTGCACCACCTGCTAAAATCCATGCTTCTGCACCAGTTGTTAAGTTTGGTTCTGGTCTCCAAAAAGCTGAAGCTACTGGTAATTTAGGCATTGGTGTATCTTGTGGTAAACACTCTACTTCATTGATAATGAGTCTAAATCTGTTACCCATATCAATTAATGATGTTGCTACACCTCTACCTGCTTTAGAAGTAAACACAAGTCTTGCTGGGTCTTCTCTATTTCCCATTGTTAATGGACTTACTTTGATGCTTGGTTTTACATCTGCAATAGATGGACATACTTCTAACATATGTGATTGTAAAATTCCCTCTTTACCTGGCACTAAGTTATAAGTGTAGTCTTCCATAAATGATGTTCCCTTAGCATTTTTAATACCCTTCGTCATAACTTTCATAAGGCGCACCATAGCAGCTGTTTTCCAGTCTCCTTCCGCACCGAAGCCATAACCTTTTTCCATTAAACGTTGAATTGCAAGTCCTGGTAATTGTTTAAGCCCTGCAAGCATCTCAAAGTTTGTAACAATGGCATGGTAGTTTTTCTCTACTAAGAACCTTTCAAATCCTATCTCAATAGCAGCTTGAACAGCTACATGATCTCTAAACTCTTTTTCATCTCTGCCTTCTAATAAAATATCATACTTACTATAATATTCATCTATTAACGCATTCACATCAGAAGGATTGACACTTCTTACATATTCATCGATATCTGTAATATTGTAAGCATCAATTTCCCAACCAAATTTAATATGTGCTTCTACCTTATCCCCTTCTGTAACAGCTACATTTCTCATGTTATCTCCAACTCTTACAACACGAAGGTGACTACTTTCCATAATACCAATAGCTGTTGCCATCCAGTTTGCAATACGTTCTTGAACTTGTTTGTCTGCCCAATGACCTACAATAACCTTTCGCTCAATCCCCATACGACTCACAATATGACCAAATTCTCTATCCCCATGAGCAGATTGATTCGTATTCATGAAATCCATATCAATCGTATTATATGGAATCTCCTCATTAAACTGTGTATGTAAATGTAAAAGAGGTTTTCTATACTCTTGAAGTCCTAAAATCCATGACTTAGCTGGTGAAAACGTATGCATCCAAGTAATAACCCCAGCACACTCCTCATCTGCATTTGCTTCATTAAAAGTTCTTCTAATAGAGGCATTATCGATTAAAGTCGGTTTTAATACAACCTCATAAGGCAAAATCCCCGATGCATTTAATCCTTCCACAATCTTAGCCGAATGCTCCGCTACAACTCTTAAACACTCTTCACCATACAAATCCTGAGATCCAGTTGCAAACCAAAATTTATACTTCTTACTCATATCAATACTACCTCCATATTATTATCCTAATATCTTTCAAATTTTTTTCCCAAAAATATCCACACTCCCCCCACCTAACATCCTTCATGCATGTGGGTAAATCAGACATATCCACATCTTACCCATCTTATTACCGCTCAACTAACCTCGTAGATGTGGATAAGCTGGCATATATCATTTTAGCTCGACTTCGACCCCAGGGAGAAAGCTGAACACTAATATATGCCCATCTTTTTTCATTCTCTTTCAAACCTTTCACAAGGCTTTTGCTAAAAGTCCCCACACTCGCGCCACTCAATTACCTTGATGGGTGTGGATAAGCTGGCATATATCATTTTAGCTCGACTTCGACCGCAGGGAGGGAGATGGAAAATGATATATACCAACTTATCCACGCCCCCACTATTCCACCGCGGCGTCCACACTTTCAGCAACCAACCCGCGTGATTATCCTTTGACAGCCCCCACAACCATTCCATCGATAAAATATCTTTGAAAGCAAAGGAACACAATAAAGATTGGTAAAATAGCAAAACAAGATCCTGCAATTAATAAATCATAGTTATTGCCATAAGGCGTTAATAATGTATTTAAACCAATTGGCAATGTGAACTTATCTGCACTTCTAAATACAAGTAGAGGCCAAAGCATATTGTTCCATGCACCCATTGCACATAAAATACCCATTGCAGCAAACGCTGGTTTTGTAATAGGTAACATAATCTTAATGCAAATACCATACTCAGATGCACCATCAATTCGCCCTGAATCTAAAAGTTCCTTAGGTAACCCTATTAAAAATTGTCTAAAGAAGAAGATGGTAGAAGCACCACATAATCCCGGTAAAATAACCCCTGCATATGTATCAATAAGCTTTAAACCAATAATCTCTTTATAAAGAGGAAGCATTAAAATTTCAAAAGGTACCATCATTGTTGCAATAACTAATATAAATAACACATTTTTTAGCTTAAAGTTATACATAGATAAACCATACGCTACAAAATAGCAAATGATTAAAGTTAATGCAACTGAAACAAGTGTTAGCCACATACTATTTCCAAACCATGTGAAGTAATCATGCTTCCCTGTAAATAAGTATATATAGTTACTTAAAGACATCTTTTCTAAATCAAAGCTTAAAGATAAGCCATAACGAATTAAATCTTTACCAGGTCTAAAAGAGGCTACAAATATAACTAAAAAAGGAAAGATCACTAGAAGTGATAATAAAGTAAAAAAGCCAGTACTTATCACAGTTAAAATCCTATTCTTTCTTGTAACACCCATTGTATTCTTTTCAGCTACAACTTCCATATTCTAGTCCTCCTCCTTCTTAAATGTGCCACTTAAAACAAGTTGTGCAAAGTTAATAATTAAGGCAATGACAAGTAGTACAAGCCCGACTGCAGACGCATAGCCTAATTGGTTTTTCTCAATACCACGACGATATAAGTAACCTACTATTGTTAAGCCAATATTATTAGGTGATGCATTACCACCCCATAACATAAAGCTTTCAAGGAACATAGATAAACCAGCATAAACACTAATTGTTAAAACATAAACCGTTGTTGGTTTTAAAAGAGGTAATGTAATATAACGGAATTTTTGAATCGTACCAGCACCATCAATCTCTGCTGCCTCATAATAAGTCGTATCAATACTCTTAAGTCCAGCTAAGAAATAGAGCATATTAACTCCTGTCCATCTCCAGCAAGCTAATGTTAATAAAGCAAGAAGACCTGTCGATTTCATCTTAAGCCATTTAATAGGTGCCATTCCAAAGTAAGCTAAGAATTGATTCATTTGTGAACCTTCAAGTTCCCCAAACATCATTCTAAAAATAGTACCTGCTACAACAACAGATGTTAAAGAAGGTAAATATAAAAGTGCTTTATAGATGCCTTTCGCCTTGACTAAACGGCTCTCCATCAAACAAGCAAACATCATTGGAAATGGAATTAAAAGCACTAATGTTAAAAGCATATATTGTACGCTATTTAAAATAGCTGTGTGGAAAGTTTTATCTTTTAATAATTTTGTATAGTTACTTAAACCTACCCATTCTACTTCTCCTGGTAAAATAGATTGAAAACTCATTGTTACTGTACTAAACATAGGGTAAATCCAGAAAAACGCAAAACTTAATATGAAAGGTACCACGAAAACATATGGTGCTACCTTTTGAGAGAAAATCAATTTTTTTACTCGTTCCATATATCCCCCTACTTTCTTTATTTATAGAAAGCACCTTTTTTCAGGTGCTTTCTAATTTTATTCTAATATTCAAGTTCTAATTCGCCTTGTGCTGTTGCTAAGCTTTCATCTACATCAGCACCATTTTCAAGACAATCATTTAAAATAATTGTACAGAACTGTTCATTAATAGATGGATTAATCTTACCAACTTTGATTTTACCAATTTCATTTTCAATCTCATTTAATGTATCAAATGGATTAGTTACAAAGTATTGTAAGTATTTATTATTTGGATCCTTTGTGATTGTTTCATCTGTCCAGATTGTTGTATTACATGTATCAAATCCTAAGTCTTCCCAAATATTAACGTTACCATCATAAGAAAGTTTAGCCCATGTTAAAAACTCAGCTGCAAGTTCTGCATTTTCACTTTGCGCTGAAACAACTGTACCTGTTCCACCGATACCTACTGAACGAGGTTGCCCTTCTTCATAAACTGGACAAGGTGCAATAGCCCAAGTGTCTGTCATCTCTGGCATATAGTTAAGGAATCTTGACATATACCATAATGCTTTAGGGAATGAAGCAATATTGCCTTCGCTAATGTTAGCAAATCCTTCTTCACAATCCACCATACCGTTTGGTGAAATCATCGCAATACCTTCATCTAACCATTCTTGTTGCATTTTAATCATATTTTTAACTGAATCAATTTCAATTTGTGGTGCACCTTCATCATCTGTATAATCTTCACCGCATTCTGCCATGCTGAGCCATAACCAATCTGTACCAGATGTATCTACACTTGTCATACATACTTCACCATTAGAAGCTTCTTTTAACTTTTGACCAGCCGCTTCATAATCTTCCCAAGTTTTAATCGTTGTATAATCAATGCCATATTCACTTAAGATTTTTGTATTATAGAACATAACCGTTGCACCAACATGTGTTGGAATACCATAGTAATTACCGTCCTTACTATAGATATCTAAACGAGATTGTACAATGTCATCTTTATAAGGTGCGACATAATCATTTAATGGGATAAATGGTACTTGCCCTTGTAAGTAGTTAGGGAACTGACCAATCTCAATATCACAAATATCTGGTGCCCCTTGTCCTGAT
The DNA here is from genome assembly GCF_982396655.1 of Cellulosilyticum sp. Classification (NCBI taxonomy): domain Bacteria; kingdom Bacillati; phylum Bacillota; class Clostridia; order Lachnospirales; family Cellulosilyticaceae; genus Cellulosilyticum; species Cellulosilyticum sp. The sequence continues at coordinate 12,218 of NZ_CEVXFV010000073.1, forward strand.
TGGTTTGCAAGTGTTAACTTATTATGCATATCACCATAAGGATAAGTTGTAAAAGTAATATTTAATTGTTTATCAGGATTTTGCTCATTCCACTGATTAAGCATCTTAGCATAAAATTCAGCATGTAGTGCTACGAATGTCCACATTTCAAGGTGAGGTGCATCCTCCGGTCCCACTGTTGTAATATCTTCTGCCTCAGCTTCCGTTTCTTCCGTACCTGCTTCTGCGCTTGCCTCAGTATCTGTATTTTGTCCATCTGTGCTAGCTGTTTGACTTGTACCACCACAACCTACTAACATTGTTGAAATCATTGCACTTGCTAATACCATTGAAAAAAACTTGCTTCTCATATACATATCCCCCTGTACTATTAATTTCTAAAATATTTTACTCTTTCACTGGATCATTATAGTTTTCACTTTGCAAGCAACATCTGAAGTAGCAAATTGTACGATTTTTTTTCATTGTTTCCTTTCTATTTGTGCATATCAAATACTTTTTGTTTTGATTCCCTTTATTTATAAGCATAATATACAATACAACGATTATGTTGTCAATAATTTTCAAAAATATTTTATATTTTATTTAATAATTAATATTTTCTATCAAATATATTTTTAATTCTAACCTATTTAATCTCCCTTTTAGCTACATATTCCCCAAAATATTGTTAAAAAGTTGACTACAAAAACATTATTCATTATAATATTTTAGAAAACACTAAATATTCCTCACCTTAAGGAGGTACATATGTTACATATTAAATCATTAGATGAAGGACTTGATATTTTTAAAGCACTCGGCTCTGACGTACGCTTAGAAATCATCAAGCTTTTACTCATTAACAAAGAAATGAATATGAATGAATTGGCTACAAAATTAAACATTACAAATGGTGCGCTTACAGGACATATCAAGAAACTAGAGGATGCTGGCCTAATTACTATTGTCAATGAATTTAGTGGACATGGTAATCAAAAGAAATGCTCAGTTCACCTCGATAAAATATTGATTGAACTAGATTCTAACAAGCAATACGATAATATTTACCAGACAGAGGTTAAGATAGGTCACTATAGTGACTATAGTGTTTATCCAACTTGCGGTCTCGCATCAAGTTCACGAATTATTGGTGAAGTAGATGATACAAGATACTTTGCTCATCCAGATCGCTATGATGCCACTATTCTTTGGTTCACAAAAGGCTACGTAGAATATATTATTCCTAATTTCATTCCTACCTCTCAAAAAATTGATGAAATCTGTATTTCAGCTGAATTAAGCTCCGAAGCACCTGGTGTAAATGATAATTGGCCATCAGACATTCATTTTTATCTCAATGATGTTTGTATTGGTACCTGGACAAGTCCTGGTGATTTTGGTGATATTCGTGGTCTCTTTACTCCTGAATGGTGGTTTCCTAACTGGAATCAATATGGCCTTCTAAAATTGCTCGTTATTAATAAGCATGGTACCTTCATAGATGGCTTGAAGATTTCAGATACAACCATCCAAGAGTTTAACTTAACTTATAAAAGTACAATCAAATTTAAACTAGCAGTCCCAGAAACAGCTAAATATATCGGTGGACTTACCATTTTTGGCAAAGGATTTGGCAATTATAATCAAGATATCAATGTTCGTATCACCTATAGCCCTATCCCTCAAACTAAATAATTGCCTAATTACAACAAAAGAGCCTATGAAAATTAGTGTAAAATCTATTTTCATAGGCCTCTTATTTATTAAAACTTATGTGTCTCAATCCTAATATAATCTTACCAATGTTTAGAAGGACATTTATTAGTTCTCACAGCTGCACGCATCTCTACAAAGCAACCACACACCCTACACACCCCATTTTGAAGCGAACTACAAGCCTTACACGTTTGCAATCGCTCTTCATATAATGGATTTTCGGCCTTGATTTCTTCATCTAATTGGGCAATATACGTAAACATATTCTCATAAGCCTCTTTTTCATCTAGTTCACTTACTAAGCAATGCTTACATACCCTCATTTATTTCACCACTAAATGAAGTACGCTACATGCTGGAATCGTATAACGAATACCTTGCTCTGTCAGAGTATAATCTGTAAATGCTTCTAGTTTTACATTGTCAGGATTTTCAAAAGTATTGTAAGCAGCCATTTGATTTGTTAGAATTTCACCTTCTACTTGATTTACTTTATAATCCGCAAAAATGCTTTCTACCTCATAAGCCTGTGATGTCGATAAGTTATTAATTGTTATATGCATATTTCCTTCTGCATCCATTGATACTGATTCTTGTAAATTTGGCACCTTATTCTCCTCGGTACCAATTTCATCTGCTTTTAAGTAACTATCTATTAACGTTGCGTCCTGATGATGTTTATACATATAGAAAACATAATATGTTGGTGTTAAAACCATTTTCTCACCTTCTGTAAGAATAACAGATTGAAGCACATTAACCATTTGTGCAATATTCGCCATTCTTACACGATCACTATGCTTATTAAAGATATTCAAAGTAACACCTGCTACTAAGGCATCTCTCATTGTATTTTGTTGATATAAAAAACCTGGATTTGTCCCTGGCTCAACAGTAAACCAATTTCCCCATTCATCTACAATTAAACCAACCTTTTTATCTGGGTCATATTCATCCATAATTGTACCATGACGTACAACTAATTCTTCCATGTATAATGCTTTCTTTAAAGTCTTATACCAAACTTCCTCATCAAATTGTGTAGCACTGCCTTTAACCTCCCAGCCTTCAGGATGAACATAGTAGTGAAGTGATAGCCCATCCATATGACCATGTAAGAAATCTGGTGTATTCTTAAAGCAAGTTTCTAAAACGCCTTTTGTCCAAGAATAATCAGCCACATTTGGCCCTCCACATACCTTAAAAATAGGTTCCTTACTATAATTTCTAACATAAGTTTGATAACGTCTATATTCATTTGCATAATACTCTGGCGTCATATTACCACCGCAACCCCAGTTCTCATTACCCACACCAAAGTAATGCACTTTCCAAGGCTCTGGATGTCCATTTTTAGCTCTTAAATCTGCCATTGGGGAAACACCTTCAAAGGTCATATACTCAACCCATTCACTCATTTCCTGAACAGAACCACTTCCTACGTTTCCATTAATATAAACTTCGCAGCCCAATTGCTCACAAAGCTCCATAAATTCATGTGTTCCGAAACTATTATCTTCTACTACACCGCCCCAGTGTGTATTAATCATTTTTTTACGTTTTTCTTTTGGTCCAATGCCATCTTTCCAATGATACTCATCTGCAAAACATCCACCTGGCCATCTAAGCACAGGTATTTTCATATCTTTTAATGCATTTACAACATCATTTCTCATACCCTTTGTATTTGGAATCGTTGAATCTTCTCCTACATAAATCCCCTCATAAATTCCTCTTCCTAAATGCTCTGCAAAATGACCATAAATTGCTTTGTTAATTTTACTCTTTTTATAATTCGGATTAACATACATCTTATACATACTAAATTCCCCTTTTCATATCTTTTATTATTTATGAAATACTTAAATACACATAAAACACCATTAAACCATAAAACGCTTAATCTTCATAAGTAAAAATTGGACGTCCACTCTCATCAAAATTAATCTTCATTAACATCGTATGACGGTTTGGATTATAAAGCGGGTCTCCTACAATCTCCTTCTCCGTTCTCGCATGATAAACCATCACAACCTGACCATCCTCAAGCTCTGTAAAACAATTATGCCCAGGACCAAAAATCCCTCTTCTCTCGTCTGATGCTAATACTGGTTTTGCTTCCTTATGCCAAGAACGTGGATCTAATAAATCAGTATCTTCATCTGCCCACATTAAACCAATACAATACGCACAACCTGTTTCACTGGCTGAAAATGTTAAGTATAATTTTCCCTCATGTTTTAAAATAAAAGGCCCTTCATTAACCCAGAAACCAACTCTCTCCCAATCATAATCCGGCGTTGTTAATAAAACTTGTGCTGTCTTTAACTTATAAGGACTTGCCATTTCTGCAATATATAAGTTAGAAATCTGCTTACCTACACCTACCTTCTCTGCCCATACATAATAACGCTTTCCCTTATTTTCAAAAACAGTGGCATCCAATGAAAATGCTTCAAAGGAAAATGGATCTTCATCTGCCCTTTGCATTTTACCTTTCTCTTCCCATACACCCTCTAGAGGATTCTCATCCCTACATTCCAACACATATGGACGAATTGCCCAAATATCATCTTTATCCCCTGCCGCAAAGTAAATATACCAACAGCCATCTATAAAATGTAATTCTGGTGCCCAAATATGTTTACTCATAATGCCAGAATCATGTTTTACCCATACTGTCTGTTCTTCTGCACACTTGAGTTCTTGTAACGTTTTTGCTCTTCTTAAAACGATACGATCATATTCTGGAACAGAAGCTGTAAAATAATAATACCCATCTGTATGCTTTAATACATATGGATCAGCACGTTGTAAAATCCATGGTTCATTATATTTTAAACCTTGACTTCCTCTCATTATGTACTCCCCTTTTCAAGTTTTGTTTAAATTATTTTAATTTTTACTAAATTATAGCTTAACAATTCTTGAAAATCAATGGGTTCTTTTTAATTTCCCCATTTTTACTAGGCTATTTTTTATATTTTTGTGAAATATTATTAATTAATTAAAAAATAGTTTAGTTTTTTACTACGGATATGACTTCGTTTGTGACACCGCTCTGTATTTTTAAATTTACATAACAAAAAAGACATCCTATCGGATGCCTTTACTCGTTCTTATACTCTGAAAAA